>JADFHH010000078.1 GCA_022567275.1 Pseudomonadota bacterium
TCTGTTTCTGGAAACTCCCGCCAGCGGCACGCCTACCTCGGGGACGCCAGGTAGCGCAGCTATCGGAGATATCCTGCAAAAGTACCTGGAAGCGGCAAACGTCAACGCGGTCTCCGAATTAACGGATTTGATTTCAGCGCAGCGCGCTTACGAAATGAACGCAAAAGTTATCAGCGCTTCCGACGAAATGATGTCGGCCACCACCAACATTCTGAGATAGAGCGGTCATGAAAGGTTCAATCGCAATGATGGGTGAATTTGTCCGCCGTGCGGCCCTCGCTTTACTGGTTTGCCTTGCCGGCACCCTCGTCATTAACACGGCGCACTCCCAGAGCAATCCGCAGCTGCGCGAGCAGATCAAGGTTTACGCCGCTCTGGTGACACTTGGCGATCTGTTCGAAAATGCGGATGACATGTCCGCAATCCCGGTGTTTCGCTCGCCGGAGCTTGGAACCAGCGGTGTAGTGGCCGCCAGCCGCGTTGAGGACGCGGCACGCCAGAACGGGTTGGACTGGCGCAACCCCGGACACATCAGGGAAGTGGAGGTTCTGAGACCCGGGCGGCTCATTTCGCTGGATGAAATCAGGCAGTTGATTGTCGAGCAAACCACTGGCGAGGGCGAGGAGGAGGCATGGACCGTCTCCTTGAACCGGCGCGCGAAACCCTTCCACATCGACCCGCGGATCAAGGCCCCGATCCACATCAAGCAATTTGATTTTAATCGGCGTACGGGAAAATTTCGGGCTGTGTTTTCCATTCCCGAAAGCCAGCAGCCGGTCCGGAACAAGGTCTTTTCGGGCCGCGCCTTTCCTTCCGTCATGGCCATTGTCCCTACCCGCGCAATCCAGCGCGGCGACATAATCGTATCCGAGGACCTGAAAATCATGCATCTGCCACGCTCGCGCGTCGCCACCAGCGCAATTGACGATATCGAAAGCGCCGTTGGGATGGCCGCCAGGTACCGTCTGGTCGAGGGCCGGCCTATCAGAATTTCGGATATCGAGAAGCCGAAGCTGGTGAAGCGCAACGACTCGGTCATCATTATCTACAAATCGCCGGGGCTGTCCCTGAAATCAAGGGGTCGCGCACTGGCTGACGGAACACGCGGCCAGAGCGTTTCGGTCCTCAATATCCAATCGAAGAGAACCATTGAGGCAAACGTGACAGGCCCCGGAATCGTGACCGTGTCCAGTCTGGCCGGTTCCGCCCGTAGCGCGGGCAGCGGCCGCGGCGGGCGCAATTCATACGTCATCAGATAGTTTGGAAGAGAGTAAGTCCTATGCGGTTTAAGTGGTTCTTGATAGCAGTTTCGGTCAGCGTCGCTCTGGGCGGCTGCAGTTATGTCAAACGGCTGAAGCATGTCGGCCAGACGCCAAAACTATCAGCCATACAAAATCCCGTGATGCAGCCAGGCTACCGGCCCGTCACCATGCCCATGCCCGTGCCGGAGAAAGTCAGCTACAGCCCGAATTCGCTGTGGCGCACAGGCGCGCGCGCATTCTTTAACGACCAGCGCGCCCGCCGGGTTGGCGATATTTTGACGGTACTCGTCGACATTACCGACACTGCGGAATTCGGCAACACCACGGAGCGCACCCGCAATAATTCGGAAAATATCGATATCGCGAAGTTTGGCGGTCTGGAAACATACATCGAGAAACTCCTCGATAAAACACTGAATACAAAAGTCGATCTCTCTAGTCTGGTGGCCGCGAGCAGCGACACAAAGAGCACGGGCGGCGGATCCATATCGCGCAGCGAGAAGCTCACCACCAAGATCGCGGCCGTGATCACCCAGGTGCTGCCCAACGGCAATATGGTTATCGAAGGACGCCAGGAGATTCGCGTAAACTACGAAATGCGCGAGTTGATCGTCGGCGGCGTCGTGCGTCCGGAGGATATTACCTCGGACAACACGATCCCCATCTACAAGATCGCCGAAGCCCGTGTCAGTTATGGTGGCCGGGGGCAGATCTCAGACGTGCAACAGCCCCGCTACGGCCAGCAGTTACTGGATGTCTTGCTGCCGTTCTAGCGCTCGGACTGGACACGAAATGCCCCGCGCGTCCCGATATGAGGCGCGGGGCTTTTTAATATTGAAGTCCTGGATCATTCGTTGCGGTAAGCCCGCTCGCGCCGCTCGTGCTGCTCTTGCGCTTCGAGGCTGAGCGTGGCTATCGGGCGCGCATCGAGCCGTTTCAACCCGATCGGTTCGCCCGACTCTTCGCAATAGCCATAGCTGCCATCCTCAATCCGCTCCAGCGCGGCGGTGATTTTGGCGATCAGCTTGCGCTGACGGTCGCGGGCGCGCAACTCCAGCGCCCGGTCGGTCTCGGACGTCGCCCGGTCGCCCGGATCCGCGTGCTTTTCCGTTTCGTCCTGGAGGTTTTGCAGCGTGGCGCGATTGGAGCGCACGATCTCGTCCTTCCAGGCCAGCAGCTTGGCGCGGAAATATCTCTTCTGGCGCTTGCCCATAAATGGTTCGTGCCCGGATGGTTTGTAGTTGCGCGGCAGCCCGGGGAGCGATGCCGGCTTGGCCGCGGACACTGTGCGCTTTCTCCTGGATGCTGACCCTGGCTTGGGTCCTGGCTTGCCTTTTGGCGATATCTTTGAGGTCACGGTCATGGAAGCAGGGCCCGAATACTGGCAAGCGCGTGCCCCGTATTTACGGAACTCGAGACACAAGTCAAGAAATCAAACGGACCGCCACGATTTGCGGCCGGGGTCGCGGGCCGGGCCGGCAAGGTTATATTGTCGTGCGAATAGCGCAGCTACGCCGCTTTGCCCTTGAGTTTGGCGAGTTCGACACGCGCCCGCAAATCGATCTGTTTCAGGACGTCGTTCAGCTCCGGATCGCTCTCCAGACTTAGCTGACGCCCAATGGTCGTTTTCAGCGCAGCGAGATCCGACACATTCACCTGGCCAGACAGCAGGTCAATCTTCAGCTTGTCCAGCAAATCCAGGATCCTGCCGCCGGTTTTAACCGCCTTGCGGCGGCGCTCGGAAGGCTCTTCAATCGCCTGCAGCGCGATGATCGTGTCGACACCGCCAACCGCTGCGGGCCCGGACAACTCCGCGCGGCGCGCGGTTTCCTGCCCCTGAGGAAGCTGAAACTGGCCCTCACTTGACCCCGCGCGCCGTGCGCCGCGCGCCGTCCGGGAGGCGGTTGAACGCCGTGTTTGTGTAACGCGCATCGTCTTGCGTCTCCAGACGTGGATGAGTCGGTGGTGACCAGATAATTCTCTTGGCATGCTTAAAGATGGGTTAAGACCGGGAAAATTTTGCCTAGCTGGAGGCAGAACTTGCTCAGGGGAACTCATACCAGCGACAAGCACTCTCAATAATATTGTTATAAAACAATGTATTATAATATAACCGCCAACTCAATTTCTGGCATGGCTTTCGCAATGGAGCGGTTACGGGCGCGAGCCCCTTGAGAACACTATCCTTTCCAGATGGGAACAGCCTTGACCTCGCACGCAAACGCACCCCCCCGCAAATCCCTCCCGTTCAGCATGCTTGTTCGTGCGCTGGCGGTTGCCCTGGCCTTAATGGTTCAACTCTGGCCAGCGGATGCCAACGCCGCGTCGCGCATCAAGGATCTGGTCGATATCGAGGGCATTCGTGAAAATCAGCTGGTTGGTTACGGCCTCGTCGTTGGTCTCAACGGCACCGGGGATTCTCTGACCAAATCCCCCTTCACCCTGCAAAGCCTTCAAGCCATGCTGGAACGTCTCGGCATCAATACACGCGACGCCGATCTGCGCACGGATAATGTGGCGGCGGTCATGGTGACCGCCAATCTTCCCCCTTTCGCGACCCAGGGAACCCGCATCGACATCTCTGTCAGCGCGCTTGGCGATTCTAAAAGCCTGCAGGGCGGGATACTGCTTGTCACGCCGCTGCATGGCGCGGATGGCGAGGTTTATGCGGTGGGCCAGGGGTCGGTGGCGATTGCCGGCTTCGCTGTGCTGGGCGATGCCGCATCTATTACCCGCGGCGTCCCCACCGTCGGGCGCATCGCCAACGGGGCCATCGTCGAGCGTGAAATTCATTTCTCCCTGACCCATCGGCGCGCCCTGCGCCTTGCGTTGCGCAATCCGGACCTGACGACGGCGCGGCGCATCGCCACGGCAATCAATAAATTCACCGCTCTCGACGTCGCCAATGTGCGCGATCCGGCCACTGTGGCGCTGCAATTGCCCAAGGACTTCAAGGGGACAATCATTCAGATGCTGACCGATATCGAGCAGTTGCGCATCGTACCGGACCAGAGCGCGAAGGTGGTGATCGATGAATCGACGGGCATCATCGTCATGGGGCGCGATGTACGCGTCAGCACCGTCGCTATCGCCCAGGGAAACCTGACCGTTACCGTTACCGAAGCGGCACAGGTCTCCCAGCCCAGCCCCTTTTCCGAGACCGGCACGACCGTGGTCGTGCCGCGCACCCGCGTCACCGCGGACAATGAGGGCGACAACCAGCTGGCCATCGTCTCCGAGGGCATTACCTTGTCCGAACTTGTCGAAGGGCTCAACGCGCTCGGCATCGGCCCGCGCGATATGATCTCCATTCTCCAGGCGATCAAGGCGGCCGGCGCCTTGCAGGCCGAAATCGAGGTGATGTGATGATGGATGGCGTATTAGCCAACGCCCTGACGCAAATGGCGCGTCCCGCCAGCCCGCAGTCCATTAAAGGTGAGTCGCCAGGCGCCCGGGCGGAAGCCGCACGCGTAGCGGCGCAGGAGTTCGAGGCCGTTTTCCTGAACACGATGCTGGAAGGCATGTTCGCCGGCATCAAGACTGACGGGCCGTTCGGCGGCGGTTCCGCCGAGACGACTTACCGCTCAATGCTCATCACACAATTTGCCGAGGAAATCTCGAAAAATGGCGGACTTGGCATCTCGGACCAGATTACACGCGATTTGATCGCGCTTCAGGAGGGCGCACAACAATGACGCAAACACCTGGCATGACCCTTTCGGCGGATATTCCCCGGATTGAAAACGCTGAAGCCGCCAAAGCGCTTTGCGCACGGCTTCTGGAGACGACAGCGGAACTTGTCGGCCTGCTCGACCGGGAAACGGCCCTGCTCAAACAGGGAAAACCACGCGACATCAAGTCGCTATATGTCCGCAAGTCGGCTCTGAACGCCCTCTTGACCCGCGATATATCCGTTTTCCGCCGTGATACGGATTTCATCATGAGCGCGGCGCCGGACGAAATTACCGCCATCAAGGACCAGCATGCCCTGTTGCAGAAATCCCTCGACGCCAATCACGATGCCCTCGTGGCCATGAAAGCGGTATCGGAGTCGCTGCTGCATACCATCGCCGCCAAGCTCAGCGCGCGCACGGCAGGACCGGAGGTTTACGGGCAGAACGCCGATGTTTCGGCGGCCTTACCAGCGCGTCCGGCGGCCATTTCGGTGAATACGGTCCTGTAAAGCAAGGATTCACCAAGTTACAACCCAAGGTTGATAGTTTCTTTACCATATCACCACACTCCGCTTTGCATTAACCATCCATTTCCCCTTACGGCGTATTAATGCTGGCAGTTGGCGGGGGGACTATTCGTCAGCTATGGCATCGCAGGGGAATGGCTTGGGGGAATTAACAGTTAAACCAGCGCCTAAGGCTCGAGGGAAGCTGTTAACCGCCCATTAGGTTTACTTCGCGATGATGCAACCAAGCCTCCAGGAGGGGGTTGGTATTTAGTAACCTAGTACAAGGAAAAGTAAGCTATGGCTGAAATCATTCTATCATCGGCGGTCCGCAATAACCTGTTGTCATTGCAGAACACCGCCAGCCTTCTGGCGAAGACGCAGGAGCGTCTTGCTACCGGCCTGAAGGTCAACAGCGCCCTTGACGATCCGACGGCGTTCTTTACCGCTTCTTCGCTGAACAGCCGCGCCGGCGATCTTAGTCGTCTGCTCGACTCGGTCGGCAACGCGGTGCAAACGGTCCGCGCCGCGGATAACGGCCTTTCGTCACTCACCAAGCTGGTGGAAACCGCACAGGCGAACGTGCGTCAGGCGCTTCAGAAACCTGGGGCAGTGACGACTGCGGCACAGGCAGCATCAATCACGGGCAGCACCTTCGCGGCCGACGATACGGGCGCGGTCGCGACCGGTACCGGCGACAACTTTGGCGCCGATACCGTGGCAACTGCTGCTGGCTCCAATCTCGGCGCCCAAACCCAGACACTGGGCGTTAACCTCGGTTTCGCTGATGGCGATCAGCTGACTGTTAACATTGGCGGCACTATCGTGATCTTCGAGTTCGATATCGCCAATGATGGCGTTTCCGGCGGCACTACCGAACTCAACGTGGGCGGGGCCACCGACACGCTTGTCGAGCTGGTCGGCGTTATCAATACCGCGCTAACCGCTGGCGCGGCTACCGACAGCGATGCCGGTGGCGACTTCGCGCTCCAGATTGCGGCAACGAGCGCCGCCGTTGACATCACCATCACGGGCAGTAGCGCCTCGGTTCTGACGAAGTTGGGCCTGGACGCTGTCGGAACGGGTACTGCAACGGTCCGTACGATCATCCCGAGCAATTCGAACGTTAATGCCCTGACCGAAACCAACTTTGGCGTGAGCGTGGGCTCGGGCAGCCTTCAGACGATCGATATTTCAAGCATCGAAAACCGCCGGGACTTGCTCATAGCCCTCAATAGCGGGTCGACCGGTGTCACATTCGATCTCTCGGGCAGCAACATCCGGGCGACGGCTGACACGTTGGATACCCTGAGCTTCACCAACGGCGTGGCGATCAATCTTGCCGACGCGCTGACAACCAATGCCGCGCTGGCGGGGTTGACCAACTCGTTCACCGTCGACATTGGCGGTGCGGGTGCGCAGACCGTCAATCTGAACAACGTCGACTCCGTGGCGTCATTGCTTGCCGAAGTCGTAGCCGCGGGCGGCGCGGTCACGAACGGACAGATTTCGTTCACCGCGTCCAACACCACCGACACCATCGTAGTCGCTGGCGACGTGACCAGCACCGGCCTGTCGACAGGTACGACCAACCCGACGGCGGCAACCACCACCGACAACGCCGACCGGGCGACTCTGGAGACGGTTTACAACAATCTCCGCACCCAGATCGACCAGTTGGCCTCGGACGCCAGCTTCAACGGCAACAACCTGCTCAATGGCGACAGCCTCAGCGTTATCTTCAACTCGCTGGGCACCAGCAATCTGAGCATTACCGGTGTCACGTTCAACTCGGCCGGTCTTGGCGTCACAGCCGCGGCGGCGGACTCGTTCCAGTCCAATACCTCGCTGAACG
>JADFHH010000079.1 GCA_022567275.1 Pseudomonadota bacterium
GCGGCGATGATGCCCAGTGCGGGAAGAAAAGCCCCGAGCGACAATCGTTGCGCGGCGCCCAGAATGTCGCCGCGCTTCCAGGCGAGAAACGGTCCGAACGGCACGGCGATGAGCAGCGGAATCATCAATGGTCCGAACGTGGCGTTGAAAAAGGGCGGGCCGACGGAAATCTTGTCGCCCGTCAGGGCGTCCAGCGCCAGCGGATACAGCGTGCCGATGAAAACGGTGGCGCAAGCGGTGGTGATCAGCAGATTGTTCAGCACCAGCGCCCCTTCCCGGCTCACCGGCGCGAAAATACCGCCCTGGCGCAGCGTTTGCGCACGAACTGCGAACAGCGCCAGCGCACCGCCGGTGAAGAACACCATGATGGCGAGAATGTAGAGGCCGCGCTCCGGGTCGCTCGCGAAAGTGTGGACCGATGTCAGAACGCCGGAACGCACAAGAAACGTGCCCATCAGGCTTAAGGAGAAGGTCACGATGGCGAGCAGGATGGTCCACACCTTCAAGGCATCGCGTTTTTCCATGACCAGGGCGCAATGCAGCAGCGCGGTGCCTGCGAGCCAGGGCATGAAAGAAGCGTTTTCGACCGGGTCCCAGAACCACCAGCCACCCCAGCCAAGCTCGTAATACGCCCACCAGGAGCCCATGGAGATGCCAATGGTGAGAAACATCCATGCCGCCAGCGTCCAGGGCCGCACCCAGCGCGCCCAGGCTGGGTCGATGCGGCCGGTAATGAGGGCGGCGATGGCGAATGAGAAGGCCAATGAGAAACCGACATAGCCGGCATAAAGGAAGGGAGGATGAAAGGAGAGAGCAGGATCCTGCAGGATCGGATTCAAGCCACGGCCCTCGAACGGCGCGGGGTCAATACGCAGGAAGGGATTTGAGGTTGTGATGATGAAGATCAGGAAGGCCACGGAGATGGAACCCTGAACGCCCAGCACATTGGCTTTGAGGTCCGGCGGGAGATTGCGTCCGAAAACCGCCACGGCGCAGCCAAACAGCGCCAATATCAGCACCCAAAGGACCATGGAGCCTTCATGATTCCCCCAAACGCCGCTGATTTTGTAAAGCAGCGGTTTTGCGGAATGGGAATTTTCGGCGACGTTGATGAGCGAAAAGTCGGATGTGACATAGGCGGTCATCAACGCGAAAAAAGCGATCAACAGCAGACCGAACTGGGCTTGCGCCGCCGGCGAGCCTACGCGCATGAGTGAAATATCGTCGCGCTGGGCGCCCCAGATAGGCAGGATCGTCTGGACCAGAGCCACACCGAGCGCCAGTATCAAGGCGAAATGTCCAATCTCGGCAATCACGTTGTTTCAAACTCCTCCCGCAATCCGCCCATTGGCGCTATTTCGGTTTGTCCGCCGCTTGCTTGCCGCGCCACACGCCCTGCTTCTGTAAAGCCTCCGCCACTTCCGGCGGCATATAGTTTTCATCATGCTTGGCAAGCACGCTTTCGGCAACAAAAAATCCGTCCGCGCTGAGCCGCCCCTCGGCAATGACCCCCTGCCCTTCGCGGAACAGATCCGGCAATACGCCAGTAAATCTGACTGCTATGGTTTTGGCGGTATCGGTCACAGTGAACTCCACAGTCGTATTCACGCCGCGCCTGACGCTGCCCTCCTCCACGAGACCGCCAATCCGGATACGCTGGCCCGGCTTGATTTTCTTCTCCGCCACATCGCTGGGGCTGTAGAAAAAGACGATTGAATCTTCCAGAGAAAACAACACCAGCCCGACAGCCACGCCAAGAACCGCCAGGCACATGCCAATCAAAACAGATCTGCGCTGCTTCCGGGTCATGCTCTATAGCCCCAGTTGGTTTGCAAGTTCACTCAGTGAGGCCAGCGCAGATGAATCTTGCGCATAGGCCTGCCTGGCATCATCAAGGGCCTTGCGCGCCGCCTGCTGTTTGCCGAGCACCCCATAGCTGCGAACCAGCCGCTTCCATTCTTCAACATCGCCGCCATCGTTCTTGAGCCGTTCGGCCAACCCTGCAACCATCTGTTTGATCATGGCGGCCCGATCTGACGGCTTCATGTCCTGCGCCGCAATTATGTCCTCCCGGGCCGGGCCTTTGAGCTCAGCTTTCTCTGCCGGGGGAACGCCTTCGCGCTGTTCCAACTCGGCAAGCCGCTGCTTCACTACCCGCCGCCAGGGCGCGCCGGCGTCTCCGCGCTGCAACAGCGCGCGCCAGTCATTTATCGCCTCGGAAATACGCCCATCCTGTTCCTTCGCCACCGCCAGCCAGAAATGCGCCTCCACCAATGACGGGTCGCCGGTGACAGCGCTCTGCAAGGCCACCCGCGCGGGTTCACTGACGACCCCGCCATTCGCGAACACCGTAGCGATTCCTAAATCCGCCGAGCGCTTCGGTGTCTTGCCAAGCAATCTGAGCGCCCTGCCGTAAGCGCTAGCCGCTTCTGCAAAACGTCGCTGGCGCATATAGACCGGCGCGAGCACCTCCCAGCCACGCGCCTCTTCCGGATGCTGGCGCAAGCGCGCTTCGACCCGGGCGACAAGCGCTTCAATTTTTTTCTCGTCACCTGATTTGTTGAGCCGTGCGGCCAGTGGACTGTCCGGCAGTTGGGGTGATCCGTAGGCAATATAGAGCGCGCCACTGATGAAGGGGACGCAAATAAATGCGCATATCATTGCCAGCGCAGGGATATTTCTATCGCGCTTGTCCACAGATTTGGCGTTATTGCTGTCATCG
Source organism: Pseudomonadota bacterium (assembly GCA_022567275.1). Taxonomy (GTDB): domain Bacteria; phylum Pseudomonadota; class Alphaproteobacteria; order Rhizobiales; family Methyloligellaceae; genus UBA2767. The sequence continues at coordinate 2,723 of JADFHH010000079.1, forward strand.
GCCCTGGCGAGCGCGAGGAGCCGGCGGGATATTTCTGTTCGCGCCGCCTCGGCTTCGGCGCCGCTGATTACCCCGCGCTCTACTTCAGAACCGATCTCTTCCAGTTGATCCTGAAAGACAGCGGCGTCATACGCCGCCGCCTCGATATGGCGATCACCGGCACGCAGAAATGGCCACAACACGGCGCTCAGCGCCGCAGCAGTCAAGATCGCGAATATCGTCCAGAGAACCATTGCTGAAGGGATAAGCATGGCTAATGAGTTCGGGCAAGTCTCATCAGCTAAAGAGCTTGTGATTACAGCACAGAAAACCAGGGCGGCATAAGCCCCGCGGGACCAACGGCTCCGATCAGATCGAGTGATCTGGCTGTGTTAGCTGTCCTAGCCCCAGCTCCCGTCCGGCTTGCGGCATGCCCGCCCGCTCAGCGTCTCGGGGCGGCCATCAATATAAATGGTGTGGGTATATGTCCGGCAATGGGCGCCAGCGACCATATAGGGTTTTCCGGGGACAACCGTCCCATAATGTCCGGTGTTTGGATTGCGCCACGGGGTCGCCGTACCCGTCCGGCCAGTCTCGAGGGCGCGATATTCCGCCTCCATCGCCGCGCGGCGATCAGCCTCATCCATGCGCCTGCCAATTTCATTACCAACCACCCCGCCAAGAAATGCACCGACCACGGCGCCAGCGATTCGGCCTTTGCCCTTGCCAACCTGACTGCCGATAACAGCACCGGCAACGGCGCCTACGACGGTGCCAGACTGAGCGCGATGGCCCGGCGCGCATGCAGCAAGCGTCACTGGAATGAGAATGGCCGCCAGAATGAGCTTTACTTGCATTGTTTCAGTCCTCGCAAATCTTAGGTGTGGCCGATCCAGAGACTTTTTATCCAGTCTGACCGTAACTTCCTATCGCTCAATACTACGCGCACCGTGTATCTTAAGATACTATGATTCAGGCTAAAATTCGGCCACTGATTAACTTCAATAAGAACCGGGCAATTCCAGACGCGCGCGCAAGCCGCCTTTTGCCGATTTATCCAGGCTGAACCTGCCCTGATACAAATGCGCAAGCTCGGAAACGATTGATAATCCGAGCCCTGAACCCGGCTTTGTCACATCAAGCCGGCGGCCCCGTTTGATGGCCGCGAGCCGCTCCCTTTTTGGCAGTCCGGGTCCGTCATCGTCGACGGTAATGACAAGAGTGCTAGTGCGCGCCGCATCGGTGTCCGCACGCAATGAAACCGACAGCTCTACCTCTGATCTGGCCCATTTGCAGGCATTATCGAGGAGGTTTCCAATCATCTCCTCAAGGTCATGTTTCTCGCCTGGAAACATCACGTCTTCAGGACAGGAATGCGCCAGTGTCAGCCCGCGCTCTTCATGGATACGCCCCAGCGTGCGGATCAAAGCTTCAATTACGGGCATCATCGCCGTCTGAGAGCCAATGACGCCGGAGCGCGCCGCCATACTGGCACGATTCAGATGGTGGTCGATCTGGTCGCGCATCAATTCGGCCTGCTCGCCGATTTTCGAGGCAAATGCGCTTTTTTTGCCGGCCGCCTCATTGGTGATTACGCTCAACGGCGTTTTCAGCGCGTGCGCGAGATTGCCGACATGGGTGCGGGCGCGTTCGACAATTGCGCGGTTGGATTGAATGAGGGCATTCAGCTCGCTCTGAAGCGGTACGATCTCCGTGGGCAATTCGCCTTCGAGGCGTTCCGCATCGCCTGAGCGTATCGCCGCCAGTCCCCTGCCAATCGCGTGCAACGGCCTTAAGCCGAACCGCACCTGAAAATATGTGGCGAGCACGAGGCCAAGCCCGAGGATTGTGAGAGCCAGAACCAGTAATGTGCGGAATTCACCGATCGTCGTTTCGATCTCCGCACTGTCGCCAGTAACAGCTATGGACAATATTGTGGTCACTGCACCACGCTCATTGAGCGTGATCTCACGCTCCAGGATACGCAGGCGCTGTCGATCCGGACCCGCTACATAGGCACGGCGAGTCTGGTTAGCGTCGGCCTCGATACCGGTTCTGCTCGGCAGAACGAGCCGCTGGTCGAGCAATGAGTCCGAGGTTTGCAGGGAATGCGAGCCGGAACCCAGCGGTGTGATCTGCCAGTACCAGCCTGATAAGGGGAGTGTGAAGAGCGGGTCGCCAAGGGAGGGAGGGGTTGCCGCCGTGCCGGATTTGGCAGCAGCGATATCGGCGACCAGATTGGTGAGATAGACGTTCAGGCGGGTGTCGAAACCGCGTTCGACAGCACCGCGATAGACAGAGATGAGAACAAAGGCGGTAACGGGCAGAACGACCAATGCCCATACCGATGCCGCGGCGAACAGACGGAATGCGAGCGAGTTAAGCCTCATCGGCTATACTTCCGAGGCAATATCCGAGCCCCCGCACCGTCTCGATCAGACCGGAGGGTATTTTTTTTCGCAGGCGCCCGACAAACACTTCGATGGTGTTGGAGTCGCGGTCGAAATCCTGATCGTACAGATGTTCGATCAGTTCGCTTCGCGACACCACGCGGCCGCGATGATGCATGAGATATGCGAGCAGCCGGTATTCGTGCGAAGTGAGCTTGACCGGCGCGCCGTCCACCGTAACCCGCGAGCTTCTCGTGTCCAGCCGTAACGGGCCGACTTCGATTTCGTTTTTTGCGTGCCCGGTAGAGCGGCGCAGCAATGCTCTGATACGCGCAAGGATCTCTTCCATATGGAAAGGCTTGGCGACATAGTCGTCGGCGCCCGCATCGATGCCCGCCACCTTGTCGCTCCAGCGGTCACGCGCGGTCAGGATAAGGACCGGCATCTTGCGGTCGTCGCGGCGCCATTGTTCAAGAACGCTGATGCCATCTCTTTGCGGCAGGCCAATATCAAGGATCACCGCGTCATAGGGCTCGGTGTCACCCAGAAAATGCCCCTCCTCGCCATCGAAGGCGGTATCGACCGCATAGCCTGCATCCGACAATGCCGACACAAGCTGTCTGTTGAGATCAGGATCATCTTCAACCACCAGAAGACGCACGATACCCCTCCCAATACGGCCCCGCCGGTCAGTTCATTGTTAGCGCGCGGCCCATTCTATTGCGCCGGTACCGTGATATTATCAACTCTACCGTTAGGCCGCACCACGGTCAGCCGATAGACCGGGGAAGAACCGGCACGGCAAATCAGAAACGACACCACCTTTCCGCCGGTGCGGGCTTCGACGGAATTTTTCACCGCCGCGGCGGAGCGAAGATTTACCTGCGCAAACAACCCCGACTGGCGCGCCTGACCAAAGGTCATGCAATTGCCCTGCGCATGCACAAGCGGAGCACTGCCGCCGAGCAGCAGTATAACCCCCAGGGCCAGAATGGCCCGGCAGAAATGGTTTCGACCGCGCATGTGATGCATCGCAACTCTCGCTTTAGCATCTACCATACATAAGTGCGAATGAACCACACATGAATGGGGGGTGGGCTTTCATCTCCCCGTGCCCTGCTTCGTTCCACCATCCGCCTTCATCCACCTCAGATAACAGACGGGCTTCAGTTTGAACCCCAATTCCTTCCGGGCTCTATCGGCTTCCTCCTGACACAGCCGGGGGGAAGAGAACACGAACTCGGAAAGGCCAATGGGTTCTCCGCTCCGCACTTCAAACACGACGATGACCCAGACCGGACGGATGTCTTCAGAGGGTGCGCTAATCGGCGCGCGCCGTTCCTGAACAGCACACGCATGGAGTTCGCCGGGTACGGCCGCGCGCGCCTTGCGCACGGCGCTCACGCCGAACCAGAGGGCGATAAAGACAACCGCGATGAGCAACCATTTCAGGAATTGGCCGAAAGAATGATGCGTCATGGTTTTTCTCCACAGATAGCGTCCCACGCGGCGTTGTGCCCTCGCACCTGGCCGATGGTCTCGGGCGTGTCCTCGGCAGCGGAAAAGGTGATGGGCTGGAACGCGATGCAGGCCGCGCTAGCGCGCATCACGGTTGCGCGGGTCGCGCCGCACGCTGTCAGCGTCATGGCGGACAGCAGCACGAGCATCAGCCGCGCGCCTGAGCGCTTTTGCGTCTGCTTCATCTTGCGCTAACCTTTGCTTTTTCATCCCCGCGCTCCTGCCAAACAGATAGGCGATGGCCTGCTTTACCGGGCCGGAGAGCGCGGAGATGATTGCCTTGAAAAGAGCCGTCCACATTATTCGGACTGGCCGAGCGGCGTGGTGGTCATCTTGCGCAGCAGCATGGTCATCCCGCCGATGACGGCCAGCACGACGCCGGTCCACTGTTCGGGAACGACGGTCACCCAGTCGAAGCCTTGCAAGAACCCGAGGACCGCGAGAAGCGCCCCGAAAATAATTGTCTTGTAACCTTTCATGTCACTTCTCCATTGCCATTTTGAGTGCGTCCTCGCGGACGCGGTTAACCCTGCGCGCCCAGCCCTTGCCGAAGGTGCTCCAGCCTTTGGGTCCGGGAATTCTTTGCAGGAAGGAAAGCCGCCTGTCCATCAGGCGGGTGATGATTGTTTTGGGGTGGTAGTGTTCGAGCGCCCTTTCGGT
>JADFHH010000080.1 GCA_022567275.1 Pseudomonadota bacterium
CGGGAGCTCGGAAACGGAAGAATTGACCGCATCCTGCGTGCTCTTGCCCGGTTACTGGCGACGCGCGTGGTAGCGATGTCCACGGCGGTTGCGGAGAGTCTCGCGTCTTGTGGCGACCGGGTGCGGATAGTGTTCGATGGAATCGACCTTCGTGAGTATGAGAATCTCGAAGGCAGCGCGGAAATTCGCTCGGAATGGGGAGTCGGCCCCGACGAAGCTCTAGTGACGACAGTCGGACGCCTGGAGCCCTGGAAAGGCCAAGCCGTACTCGTTTAAGCGATTCCCGCTATTCTGGAAAAACATCCCAACGCGCATATTGCTATCGTCGGCGCTGCGGCCGTGAACAAGCCCGAATACGAAGTTGCGCTTAAATCGCGCTGCCGGGAATTACAGATTTTCGAAAATGTAGTGTTTACCGGCATCCGCGGAGATGTCCCCCAAATCCTTGCCGCATCGTTATCAAAGGGCAAGATACGATCTTCGAACTGCAATGTCAGATCTTTCATGATCCAGCTTTCGAAACGCTCTCGCCGCGCTCGGTCTTTTACCTTTCGCGCACCCCGTACCAGTTCGCCTATCGTCTGTGATGCGAGGAAGAGATCGCTTGGGGTCTGTGTTTCAATCCATTCCAGGACGTGCTGCGCCGGTTTTGGCCTCACGATTTCACTGATAACATTGGTATCGAGTAAGAAGGCCATTATTGAAAGTCAGCAGACCGGCCCGCAGATGAATCCCGTTCAATCTGCAAATCAGATTCTATAAGTGGCGATTTTCGAAAGAACGCGGCTAATTCAGCGCCGGTCTGTGCTTTGGAAGCCGAGAGGAAGGGTTGCAGATATTCTCGGATACGCCTGGCGTTTTTTCCGCCAGAACGAAGCGCCCCGGCAATCGCCTTTACCAGCACAGCATCGCTGGATGGCACAGTTACTTCTAATCGCCTGGAGCCGCCAGCTGTCATACGTGACCGATGCCTGACCACCCGGGATTTTGTCATGCTCTTGATTTTATTCATCATTCCACCCTTTTACCGGTAACGTTACCGGATACAATAATAAATATTGCTCGGAAGTCAAGTTTCAAGATATTATCGAGTGGGAGTAGACACCCCTACCGCCCGGCGCACCTCACGCAATGGGTCGCCGCCGGATCGACTTGCAGCCGTTTTTCGCCGATGTCCTCGCCGCATTCGGCGCAGGTGCCATACGCGTCTTCATCCAGCCGGTTCAGCGCGTTGCCGATGCGCGAGATTTCCACCAGCCGCTGGCGCTCCGTCGCCTGCGCCATGGCCTGCTGCTGAATGGCGTCCATGCGCGACAGCCGGCCGACGCTTTGCTGGTCCAGCGCCACCGTCTCACGTGCACCCGCTGACCCTTCGGAGAGCTTTTCCAGCTCTTCGCGGCGGGCGGCAAGCGCTGCGCGGGCTACTTTGGCATCCCATGTCACGGCTCAAATCTCCGCCTATGATGCGATTCAGAAACCAAGGATAGCAGACACGTACTGACAGTTGGCAATAAACTCCCTATAATTTTCCTTGGCCGCGTAACTGAAGGTGATTCATCCCCATGCCGACACAACAGCCCGCCAAACGCATCGCCGCGCCCGATATCGCCGCGCGCAAGGGCGGTGAGCCAATCGTCTCGCTGACCGCCTATCATGCGCATACCGCCAGGATACTGGACCCATACGTGGATTTTCTGCTGGTGGGGGATTCGCTCGGTATGGTGATGCACGGGTTTGAGAGCACCGTGCCCGTGCCGCTCGATCTGATGATCATGCATGGCGCGGCGGTCGTGCGCGGCTCTGCCCGCGCGCTGGTGATCGTCGATATGCCGTTCGGATCCTATGAGGAAAGCCCGGCGGCCGCGTTTCGCAATGCCGCGCGGGTGATGAAGCAAACCGGATGCGGGGCTGTGAAGCTGGAAGGCGGCGCGCGCATGGGCGAGACCATTCACTATCTGACCCAACGCGGCATCCCGGTGATGGCGCATATCGGCCTGACCCCGCAATCGGTGCATGTCATGGGCGGCTTCAAAACCCAGGGCCGTGAACGCGCCGAATGGGAGGCCATTGAACAAGACGCCAAAGCGGTCGCGCAAGCCGGCGCATTTTCAGTCGTGCTCGAGGGCATGGCCGAATTGCTCGCCGCGCGCATTACCAAAACATGCCCGATCCCGACCATCGGCATTGGCGCGTCGGCGGAATGCGACGGTCAGATTCTCGTGCTTGAGGATATGCTGGGCCTGTCGCCGCGGGTGCCGAAATTCGTCAAGGAATTCGCGCAAATCGGCGCGGCGATCGAGATCGCGGTCAGGTCCTATGCGGATGATGTGCGCACACGCCGCTTCCCGGCCAGCGAACACACCTATGCGATGAAGGGTGACAAGGCGCCGGCCACGAAAAAGACCAAAATGACGGGCAGTTAGCCACCCCGGACCAGGCCTAAGCCAGCATTGGACGCGAGAGCGCGCTATGAGTGAAGAAAGCATCTTCCGTGAAGTCGACGAGGCGGTCCGGCACGACCAGTTCAAGGCGCTGTGGGACAAATATGGCCTGCTGGTGCTGGCCGGCGCCTTTGCTATCGTTGCCGGTGTGGGCGGCTACAAGGGTTGGGTTTACTGGACGGCCCAGCAGGCCAGCAATGCGGGCGCGCGGTTTGTCGGCGGCGTGACGCTGCTGGAGGATGGCAAGACATCCGAGGCGATCGAAGTTTTCAAGTCGCTCGCGGATGAGGGGCCAAGCGGCTACCGCAAGCTGGCGCAATTCCGGCTGGCGGCGATTAACGCAAAAGACGGCAACACGGGAGCAGCCATCAAAACCTACGATGCGCTGGCCTCGGATTCCGCTACCGGTTCCGTGCAGCAAGGATTTGCGACAATTCAGGCGGCGGCGCTGAGGCTGGATGACGCGTCTTTCGACGACATGAAAAAACGGCTCGAAGCGCTGGCGGCGGCAGGCAATCCGTGGCGTCACTCCGCGCGTGAACTGTTAGGGTTATCCGCCTTTCGCACAGGTAATCTGAATGTGGCGGAACGTTATTTCAATGTGATGCTGGGCGATCGGCAGACACCGGACAATATGCGCCGGCGCGCCGAAATGATGTTATCTCTTCTGGTCCAGTCCACCGGCGCGCCCGCTCCGGCCGGCAACTAACGGTTTTTTATAATGCGCCGTGTGAGTATACGTCCACTGATTATCCTGCTTTCGTTATTGCTGGTGGCGTGCGGTGGCATGCCGAAGAGCCTCAGCCCGTTCAATAAGGAAGAAACGAAACTGCCGGGCGAGCGGATTGCCGTCCTTAAATCGCAGGAAGGTTTTCAGGTTGACGCCTCACTTGCGAAACTGCCCGTTGTATTACCGGCGGCGCGGAGTAACAAGGATTGGGATCAGCCCGGTGGCGTCGCCTCCAACGCGCCGGGGCATCTTGAATTCTCTGGCGGATTGGCGGCTGTCTGGCGTGCCGATATTGGCGCGGGATCGAGCGACGAGGGACGCCTGAGCGCCAGTCCGATCGTCTACCGCGGCAAGATTTATACGCTTGATAGAAAAGGCGTCGTCTCGGCTTTTTCCGCGTCAAGCGGCAAGCGTATATGGCGCGTGAACCTCGCACCGCAGAATGAGAAGGGGGATGAAGGTTTCGGCGGCGGTTTGGCGTCCGGTGACGGGCGTATTTTCGTGACCACCGGGTTTGGCATCGCGGTTGCGCTCAACGCGGACAATGGCGCGGTGGAATGGACGCGCAACATCGGCGTACCGCTACGCTCATCGCCTACCGCAACCGATGGAAAGCTGTTTTTCGTTTCTACCGAGAGCAAGCTGTATTGTCTTTCCACGGTCGATGGCGTGGAGTTATGGACTTTTCGCGGCCTGCCTGAAACCGCGAAGCTGTTGAGCAATGTCTCTCCGGCGGTAGATGGAGATAAACTCGTCGTTGCCTATCCGTCGGGCGAAATTATTACATTTAACATCAGCGCCAAGCGGCCCGCATGGGTGGAAACCCTGTTGCGGACGCGCAGCGGATCTTCGCTGGGGTCGCTGTCCGATCCGGCGCGCCCTGTGATCGACCGCGGCGTAGTCTTCGCGGTTGGCAATTCCGGACGCATGATCGCCACGGCGCTAAAATCCGGTGAACGGCTGTGGACGAAAACAATATATAGCACGCAGATGCCATGGCCCGCCGGGGACTTTGTCTATGTCGTCGACACCAAAGGCGTATTGATGGCGCTGACCCGTAAGGCAGGCAAGGTGCGCTGGCTGACCGAACTTCCCCAGACAACGGGATGGAGCGGGCCTGTTCTCGCCGGTGGCCGCCTGTGGCTGGCGTCGGCTGAGGGCGTTATGGTCTCCGTTGACGCCAAAACCGGAAGCATCATGTCGCAGCGCGACCTCGGCACGGCAATATTTATCGCGCCCATCGTGGCGTCGGGGCGGATGTATGTTCTCACCGACAAGGCGCGGCTGCTCGCTCTGAAATAGCCGCAAGCGGGAGGGCGCCATGGTTGCCAAAATAGCCATTGTGGGACGGCCCAATGTCGGCAAGTCGACCCTGTTCAATCGTCTGACCGGAAAACGCATGGCTCTGGTTAATGAAGCGCCGGGCCTGACCCGCGACCGGCGCGAAGGCGACGGGCTGGTCGGCGTGACAAAAGTCCGTCTGATCGATACCGCGGGGCTTGAGGAGGTGGAGGCCGGCACAATCGAGGCGCGTATGCGCGGCCAGACCGAAGCCGCGGTCGCGCAGGCCGATATTATTCTGTTCGTCATGGATACCAGATCGGGCGTTGTCCCCGCCGATGAGGAATTTGCCACGCTTGCCCGCTCTTCGGGCAAACCGGTCATCCTGGTGGCCAACAAATGCGAAGGCCGGGCGGGCGCGGGCCGCGCCTACGAGGCCTATTCGCTAGGGGTGGGCGAGCCGATACCCATCTCAGCCGAACATGGCCAGGGATTGATCGAGCTGGAAGCGGCACTTGAAGCCGCATTGGCGGCGCTTCCTGAGGATGGGGTAGGCCATGAAGACGCCGATGCCGGGGTGCGGCCGCTTCGCATCGCTATTGTCGGGCGGCCGAATGCCGGCAAGTCGACGCTTGTCAATGCGATTCTGGGCGAGGACCGCCTGATTACCGGACCTGAAGCCGGCATCACCCGCGATTCCATTGCCGTGGACTTTGTCTGGAAGGGCAATGAAATCCGGCTGTTCGACACCGCCGGGCTGCGCCGCAAACCAAAGGTACGGGCGGGAGCCGAGCATTTGTCTGTCGGAGATGCATTGCGCGCGATCCGTTTCGCCGAGGTGGTTATTCTGCTGGTGGACGCGCTGGCGCCGTTCGAAAAACAGGATTTGCAGATTGCCGATTTGATTGAGCGTGAAGGCCGCGCGCTGGTTATCGCCGTCAATAAATGGGACCAGGTGCGGGGCAAAAAGGAGCGGCTCAAGGATTTGCAGATTGAGATAGAGAGGCTCATGCCGCAGCTCAGGGGGGTGCGTCTGGCGCCCATATCGGCCCTGAAAGCGAGCGGCCTAACGAGGCTCATGACGGGTGTCTTCGAGATCAACGAAACCTGGAATCGCCGCATTCCCACCGCCAAACTCAATCGCTGGCTGCATGAGGCGCAGGAGCGCCATCCCCCGCCCGCGGTACGGGGAAAGCGCATCGCGCTACGCTATATGACCCAGCCCAATGCGCGCCCGCCGAGCTTCATCGTGTTTGCGTCGCGCGCCGAAAAGCTGCCAGAATCCTATCGCCGCTATCTTGTGCAAGGGTTGCGGACAGCCTTCGATCTGATGGCGGTGCCGATCAGGCTCACCTGGCGCAAGGGAAAAAATCCCTATGCGTCGAAACGCAAGAGGTCTTGATGCCGGACGCCAAACCAACCGAGGTTCTGTTTTATCATCTGGAGCGCACGCCGCTGGAGCGCGTATTGCCGGAGCTGCTGGAAAAAACCCTCGAGAGGGGGTGGCGCGCGGTCGTTCAAATAAGTTCGCGCGAACGCCTTGAGGCGCTCGACGCGGCGCTGTGGACATATCGCGAGGAGTCCTTCCTGCCCCATGGCATGGCGGATGACGATGCAGCGGGCGCGCAGCCGATCATCCTCACCACCGGAACGGATACGCCGAACGGCGCCACCATCCGGTTTTTCGTCGATGGCTCCGATACGGAAGATCTCACGCTCTTCGAGCGCGCGGTCTATTTGTTCGATGGCCGTGACGAAGCGGCCGTGGCGCAGGCGCGAAAGCAATGGTCCAGGGCCAGGGAAGCAGGCCATGACGTGAGCTACTGGCAGCAAAACGCGCAGGGCAAGTGGGAGAACAAGGCGTAATCCGCAACCTCACCCGATGTTGTCGAAATCGCCATGGCGCCCGAGACCGTCCCTGAAACGGGCGGCGCCGGCGACACCCTCCTTGATGAGAGCCTCGCGGCCGTTATACCACTCCTGTATCAGCCCATCGCGAATCGACAAACCCTGGCTCCTGATCGCCGAGCGGCGGTCGGCGCGTACGCAAAGCTGCGGGAAGCGGGCGATCTGGTGCGCCAGTTGTTCGGCCTTTTCACGCGATCCGCCAGCGGGCGTCACATATTCACAGAGCCCGATTTCCAGACATTCGGCCGCCGGTACTTTTCGGCCGGTGAGGATAATTTCCAGCGCGCGGCCCTGGCCGACAAGACGTGGCAGCCGCACCGTACCGCCGTCGATCAGAGGCACGCCCCAGCGTCTGCAATAGACGCCGAAATAGGCATCTGCCCCCATCACCCGGAAATCGCACCACAGGGCGAGTTCCATACCGCCCGCGACAGCCGGGCCTTCGATGGCGCCGATGACCGGTTTGTCCAGTTCAAGCCTTGAGGGGCCGAGTGGTCCGCGTGGTATTTCGCCGCCATTGGCGCGCGGTCCGGAGGGCGGGATGTCGAGCTCGCCAAGGGGATTGTCATGCATGAGCATGCTCACATATTTCAGATCCCAGCCCGCGCAGAAGGCGCCGCCTTCGCCGTAAAAAACCGCGACAGATGCGCTTTCGTCGGCGTCGAATTCCAGAAAGGCCTGCGTCAACTTATCGGCGCTGTCCGGGTCCATCGCATTGCGGGCCTCCGGCCGGTCATGAATAATCGTCCAGACAGCATCATTTTTTTCGATTTTCACGGACATGGATTTTTCCTCCCGTTAATTCCTGTAGGCCCTTCGGCGGTGTAGTTGACAGCTTTGCGTGAAAGAACAATGTAGCGGAACAGTGGGGGGCGATTTGCTGAAACTTGAAAACCTTATGGTTCATGGG
>JADFHH010000081.1 GCA_022567275.1 Pseudomonadota bacterium
TCCACGTTCTGAAGCTCGATTTCAAAGCCGGGCCTCACAACAGTGAGGGCATCGGTGACCCTGCCCTCGATCAAACCCACATTTTGGGCTCCTGCCCAGGCGACGCACAAAGCGAGAGCAAAGAATACAACGAAAGGTCTACACGCCTGTTTCTTCGTTGATGTCTCCTTAATTTAAAGACTGATCAACTCACACTTTTTATGTCGGCCCAGGTCTCTTCTCTTTTCCTGATCTAAGATGGGGGAGGGGGGACTGCATTCAACCACCCTGAGGTTGCTGCCGACGGTTAGCTGCTTTGAAAATGCTCCATATGGATTGCATCCTTACTTACTACTTAGATTGCTCCCCCTGGGAACCTTGTTTGGTTGGTTACAAGTATAGGGGCTGCGATTGCTTACTGCAAGACTTTATTTAAACCTTGAGAATGCCATCGCGGGCCGTTACCTGCGAGGCAAGACAGGAACCCGTTGTTAGGGATGGTCTTAAGCGACAGCAATTTCGCTTTCCGGCAGGCAGGTCAAAGACAGGACTGTAGTCTCTTGATGGCTGGACAACACGATGTTGGTCCGCGTGTTGGTTACACCGGACCAGGAATGAATTTCAGAGAGGAGCTGTTCCAGAGTTGTCGTGTTCCGGGTTCGTATCTTCAACAGGTATGAGCCATCACCGGTGACCGCGTGACATTCCAATACTTCGTCAAGAATCGGAAGCACGTTCAATGATCTCAGCGTAGTGCTCGGAGGATTCCGACCTCAGGAAGATAAACGCAAAGACTTCCAGACCCACTTTGCGGGCCTCCAGAATCGCGTTCACACTAACTCTGCTTAACCATGCCCTGCAACCCTTGCTGGATTAATAACGGCAGCTCTTATCAGCTATCAGCGTTGTGTGAGATGGGCTCCTGCAAGTCATCAGCACTATTGAAGATTGCACTGTTACTTTTGCCCCCCAATCCCCGCTCACTCAGCACATTAATATCGTCGACTCTTTCCCCATCCGTGCCGAACAACAGCTCATCCCACCCAATACAGCATCTATTGGACAAGCTTACGGATTTGCTCGATCAAGTCATCCGGCTTAAATGAACCGGCTTTTCGTACCAACTCTCCCTGCTCCTCTAATGACAATTTCCCGTAACTGGTTAGCGTCATCATAGCGCCCGCATGGCCAAGATTCTGGCTCCAGGCCTTGAACTCCGCGATTGACAGCTTGCGCGCATACATCTCCGAAACAATCATGTGACGAAAACTATGCGGAGTGAACGGTGGCAATCCGGCGGCCCTGAACGCCTCTTTGAAGATGGTGCGGACTGGCGAAGCATTGGCCCAGTGCTCGCGGGAAAGCCCATTGGCAATAAAACAATCATTTTCATCATGCCCGACCGCTGTTTTCGGAAACAGCGGATCGTGATCGCCATAGAGCTGCTCTTCCCGGAGATATTGCACCCAGCTCAGAAAGATTTCTTCGAGCCCGTAGCCGAGCGGAAACAGGAAGGTGTCGATCCTCTTGCCGAATTTCGTTGAAACTTCGAGGGGATTTTGCAGGACCAGCTTCCGGTCGGGGTCAAAGTGCTTCAGTTTTAGCGAAACCAGCGCGCCGTCACGGATGCCGGTAATGACTGTGAAGGCGATCAGCGCACGATCGCGTTTTTCAATCGGCGTTTTATCCGGCATGTTCGCGACGACTTTGTCGATCATCTGAAGCGACGGATATTTCTTGTCAGCCGGTGCGCTTGCAGCCCTTGTGTCCTTCTCGGACAGGCTTAGATAGTTGATGTCGTTGGCGTTGATCCGGCTTTTGTAACCCGGCTGCAAGGCGAGCCAGCCGAGAAACCTCTTCAATGCATTCACCGTTGACAGGATGGTCGACGGGGCCAGCTCTTTCTTGACCAATGCGTTCTTGAAACCGATGGCTTGTTTCTGGCCGAAACTCTTGAAGCCGGAAAACCCGGAAAACTCTTCAAAGCGCAGGATCGCCTTTTCGATCTGCCGGATCGTCTGATCGGATTTCCCGTCGGCCTGTTTGAGGAACTCGAAATACTGATGTTTGATGCGCTCATTGTCCGGGTGTCTTTTCGCCATTACCATACCCTTTTCTGTTTCAGAGCGTTTTGCCGCTAGCCGCTTTGCCGAAATCCATGGATATTTGACCTTTCCCGTGCTCATGGAGAGGCCTGTCAATCCCTTGCTCGTCAGATGTGCCTTTAGCGCCTGTGCCACTGCACCTTAATATTGAGATGGTCTGACGCTAGCAAAGCGACGGGATCGAGCGTTACCCGTGATGCACCAGCCCGCCAGAAGGACCCGCTTTCCCGCCAACAATGGCGGCAGCACCGAGTTGGGCAAGGGGGGAGGACCTATTCCCTGGGCCGATGCTTCAGCCGATCGGTGGGGAAATCGCGCAACCATAAACGAAACCGCCGCCGGGTGATCGAGGGGCGGGCCTCGGCGGAGTAGCGCGCCAGCACCGGCTTCAAGACATCTTCCCAGCCATCGGCGCTGTGAACATTGGGCATCCAGAGCGTCAGTTCCTGAGCGCATAGCAGCCGAACCAGCATCCGATGGCAGGTCTACCCCTGACAGCAGTCGTAAATCGGCGGGTCAACAACTGGCTGGAATGTGCCATAACCAGACCAAATTCTAGCCCGCTTCGTGGCTCAAGCCTGCTCAGCATTTCGATCCCTGCCACCATCGCTTTCGTGACAAGGGGGGTAGCCGAGCGATAGAATTTGAGTCATATCCTCGCACTTTGCGAGTAGCAGCATGCGCACTTCCAGGCCGGAGAATGTTTAGGGACTTGGCGGATAACAAATTGCCAATGGGCCGATTGCTGGGGCGTCTATTGCACCTGATAGTCTTGTTGGCCTTGGTGGGCACGCCGGACAAAGCGGTCGTGGCACAACAGGACCGATGGGCCGAGCCACGCGCGGCGATGGTACGCACGATTCAGGCCTATACAAAGTTGCAGCCCGAGGTGGCCGGCCCCGGCGGCATATCGAGGGCGGTCCTCGATGTCATGGGCAAAGTGCCCCGCCACCGCTTTGTGCCAGAGCGTCACAAATCGTTGGCCTATGCGGACAGGCCGCTGCCCATCGGGGATGGGCAGACAATCTCTCAGCCATTCATCGTCGCACTGATGACCCACTTGCTGAAGGCGCGGCCGGATTCAACGGTACTCGAGATTGGCACCGGGTCGGGCTATCAGGCCGCGGTCCTCTCGCCGCTGGTGAAGAGCGTCTGTACTATCGAGATTATCCCCCGACTCGGGGAGATCGCCGCCCGGCGTCTCAAGGATCTCAACTACGATAATGTCCAGACCAAGATCGGTGATGGCTATTTCGGATGGCCCGAGTGCGGCCCATTCGACGCGATCATCGTAACGGCCGCTGCCGGCCATGTGCCCCCGCCGCTCGTCAAGCAGCTCAAGCCCGGCGGCCGCATGGTGATCCCTGTCGGCAGCGTCTTCGGGCCTCAATTTCTAACGCTTGTCGAAAAGACGACGGACAACCGGATCAAGACGCGCCAGTTCCTTCCTGTGCGGTTCGTGCCGCTGACGCGAGGGCAGGAATGATCTCGTATTTGGCGCTTGCCGCCATCTCGGCGGCGACATTGGCCTACGAGGTCCTTCTGGTCCGCCTTTTCGCGATCGTTCAGTGGCACCATTTCGCCTTCATGGCGATCAGCATCGCCTTGCTCGGCTTTGGCGCCAGCGGCACATTGCTCGCCGTTCTGCAACACCGCGTGAGATCTCACTTCACGGCGATCTTCGCTCTCAGCGCGATGTTGTTCGGGCTTTCCGCGCCGTTGAGCTTCCTCCTCGTTCAGGCCTTGCCGTTCAACCCCCTTGCCGTCATTTGGGACCCGGGCCAGCTGCTGTATCTGCCGGCGATGTACCTCCTTCTGGTCATTCCGTTCTTCTGCGGCGCCACATGCATCGGCCTCGCTTTCGTCTGTTACGGCGACAAGATCGACCGTATCTATGCGATCAATCTGATGGGATCGGCTGCGGGGGCGCTCGGCATCGTCGCCGCGCTCTTCGTGCTCCACCCCTCCGATAATCTGCGCCTGATTGCTGGCTTGGGCTTCATCTCGTCGGCCTTGGTCACGTTCAACCGGCGACGGATTCTCGGGACCGCTCTGTCGGCGGGTTCTGTGATCCTGGCCCTCACGGTCTTGACGATCTTGCCCGATGACTGGTTCGCACTGAGGATTTCGCAATACAAGGGCCTCCCCGGCGCGCTTAAGGTTTCGGGCGCCAAAGTGCTGAGTGAGCGTTCGGGCCCGCTCGGCTCTCTCACGGTGGTGGAAAACCAACAGGTTCCGTTTCGCTATGTGCCCGGACTGAGCCTGAACGCGCCAACGCCGCCGCCACCCCAGCTAGGCGTCTTCATCGATGGCGACTCGATGACGGCGATCACGCGCTTCGACGGTCGCCGCGAGGGGCTGGCCTATCTCGACTATACGACGGACGCGGCTGCGTACCATCTCCTGGAGCGGCCCGCTGTCCTGGTGCTGGGAGCGGGTGGCGCGAGTAGCGTGCTGCAAGCCCTTTACCATCGGGCCGAGCGCATCGACGCGGTGGAGCTCGACCGGAACATGGTACGCTTGGTCAGAAAGGACTATGCCGACTATGCCGGCCGTGTTTATAGCCGGCCCGAGGTGCGGGTACACGTGGCCGAGGCGCGCGGATTCGTCACCTCGAGCCCACACGAATGGGACCTGATACAAATTCCCTTGCTGGACTCCTTCGGCGCCGCAGCGGCGGGCGTCCACGGCCTGAGCGCAACCTACATCTACACGATTCAGGCCTTCGAGCATTACCTCAGGCGCCTCAAGCCCGGTGGATGGCTCAGCATTACCCGCTGGCTCAAGCTGCCGCCGCGCGACTCGCTAAAGCTGTTCGCCACCGCGCTCGACGCCTTGCGCCGCTCCGGCATCGATACGCCCGGGAAACGCCTCATTCTGATGCGCGGTCTCAATACTACGACGCTGCTTGTCAAGAACGGTTCGGTGACCGGGACGGATATCGCTCGAGCCAAGACCTTCTCGGAGAAGCGTTCATTCGATCTCTGCTACTATCCCGGGATCCGCGCCGAAGAGGCAAACCGGTTTAATGTTCTCGATGAGGCCTACTTCTTTGCCGGCGCCAAGGCCTTGATCGGGACGGAACGGGACGCCTTTATTGCGCGCTACAAGTTTGACATCGCGCCAGCGACGGACGAACGCCCCTACTTCTTTGACTTCCTTAAGTGGAGCACTTTGCCAGAGCTATTGGCGCTGCCAAGAGCCGGCGGTCCCAGCCTGCTGGAACTTGGCAGCGTGATCCTTGTTGCCACCCTCATTCAGGCCACAGCTCTGAGCGTCCTGCTGATTCTGACACCACTGTTGGCGAGACGGCGCGTTTTCGCCGGATCAGGTCAACTCTGGCGCGTCGCCGCATATTTTTTCGCCCTCGGTCTGGCCTTCCTGTTCATCGAAATCGCTTTTATCCAGAAGTTCATTCTCTTCCTGGGCCATCCCCTGTACGCGGTCGCCGTCGTCTTGACGGCCTTCCTGCTTTTCGCCGGCCTCGGGAGCGGTGTCTCATCGCGGTTCGCCAGGCGCGTCGATACGCTGCATGGGGTGCATCTGGCTCGCGGCCTGCGGCTTTCCGCAATCCAGCTCTCCGTAGCCGGCATCATCGGGCTGTCGCTGCTCTACGTCTTGATCTTGCCCGGCGTCTTCGATGCGCTCCTGCACTTAACCGACGCGGCCAAGATCGTTGTCTCGCTCGGCCTGATCGCCCCGCTGGCCTTCTTCATGGGGATGCCGTTCCCCCTCGGGCTATCGCGAATATGGACAGACGCGCCGGCCTTGGTTCCTTGGGCCTGGGGCGTGAATGGCTTCGCCTCGGTGCTCAGCGCCATGCTCGCCACGCTGATCGCCATGACATTCGGATTCTCAACAGTCGTGTTGGCGGCAACCATCATCTACGCAGGTGCGGCCGCAGTCTTTCATCGGCCCTTGAAGGTTCCGGGAGGATAATGGGGTCATAGTAGTTTGATTGTCCAAACCGTGCAGCGGGCACCCCGCGGGTTGAACGCTTATCCAATCGGGCATTGGTCTCAAGGCTGAAGCATTGTGTTCCCGTTGTCGTTTCCGCCGCAAGTATCACTGTCCTTTACTTGCTCGGCCTTGCGATAGGTGCAAGCCGCCACAAGTATTAGCCGGATCGGACTGAAGAGGCTCTAAGCCACTACTTTTGGGACCCGGAGCGGAAGTCACTGATGTGTCCAACGGTAGCATTCAGGGGCTCGCAGATATGTCGCCGGTAACCAGGCTGGCCTCTTCGAGCGGCCGGCCAAAGATTGTCGAACAATCCAGAATCATCTGCGAGCGTTGCTGCTGTGCTAGGCTTCAAAATCGGACGTCGGCTAGTGGAGGCTCCCATGCCTATGAAGGCCTTTACCTTTTACAGCCTGGCCCGGGATCTTGAAAATACGGCACCGGGATTTGGTATAACGATAGATTACGATATCCTGCGCAAACTCGCTATGGCCGTTGCCATTTTCATGTGGTTCACGGCACTTGCAGGTGCAGCACAAGCTGGAGGTTCTTGGAGCCAAGGCTCCGCGATGCCAACAGCGCGTTCTGAGCTTGCCGTAACCCGGCTTGGCGGACGCATTTACGTTGCCGGCGGTATTGGCCGTTGGGGCACGACGGGCGCTTTCGAGGCCTACGACCCATCGTCGAAATCGTGGGTTCGTCTGGCGCCGCTCCCGGAGCCGGCCCATCATCTCGCCGTAGCGCAACAGATTGCGCGCGAAATTCAACCGGGCGCTCGGAAACCACTCCGCGCCGGGCATGCGGTCGAAATGCCGTACGACTTCGTCGGCCGTCTGTTCGGCCTTCACGTCGCCGAACTCCCAAATCGATTGCCAGAATTCTCGAGGCTGGTCAATCGACCATCGATAAAGCTCCGGGTACCCGGCGAAAGGACCGCGGTTATGACGGCGCTCGGCGGCGCGCATGAAGGCCGTCAGGTTCGAGCGCTCGGCATCCGCGGCTGAGGGTTTCCAGAGAAGCTCGGGCATGGCGCTTGCTCAGCGTGCGTAGGGATGATTGCCAAGGATCGCAAACGCCCGGTAGATCTGCTCGGCCAGAACGACCCGCGCCAGTTCATGGGGCAGCGTCATCCTCGAAAGCGACAGCAGACGATCGGCACCGTCGCGAAAGGAGCCGGAGA
>JADFHH010000082.1 GCA_022567275.1 Pseudomonadota bacterium
TTGGGACGCCTTCTATTCCTTTTACATGGACACGGGCAGCCGCAAGTGGGGGCGGCCCTATCTGAATCGGGATTTCTTCGGCCGGTTGGGTGAAACCATGGCCGACCAAGTGGTCCTGTTCCTGTGTTCGCGGGACGGTCGTTATGTCGCCGGGGCCCTCAACATGCGGGGCGCGGACACTCTTTATGGCCGTTATTGGGGCTGCCTGGAGGACCATAGATTCCTCCATTTCGAGACCTGCTACTACCAGGCCATGGACTTCGCCATCGAACACGGTCTGGCCCGGGTCGAGGCCGGGGCCCAGGGGCCGCACAAGCTGTCACGCGGCTATGTCCCCAGCCGCACCCATTCCGCCCATTGGATCGCAGACCCCGGGCTGCGCCAGGCTATCGCCCATTATCTGGATCAGGAGCGGGACATGGTCGAGAGCGACATGGAATTCCTCACCGACCGCCTGCCCTTTAAGAAGGGCTAGAGCCCTTTATTTCGCTCACGCTTGTGCGCCGACGGCGCACCGCTCCACGGGGGCGGCGCATAAGCGCCGGGCCGCGGTCGCGGCCTTGACCGTTTCCGTGAAAAACGGAAACGGTCTAGTCGGGGTCAGTGTCGCCGACAAACGCCACGCGCAGCATATTCGTCGCGCCCGGCGTGCCGAGCGGCACGCCGGCGGAGATGATGATCCGCTGTCCCGGCCTGGCGAAGCCCTCGCGATAGGCGATCCGGCAGGCCTTCTCCACCATTTCATCGAGGTCTTTCGCGTCATCCGTGAGCACGCAATGCAACCCCCAGACAAGAGCCAGGCGCCGCCCCGTCGCGGCACTCGGCGTCAGGGCGATCACCGGCTGGCGCGGGCGCTCGCGCGCCGCTCTCAATCCGGTCGAGCCCGAGCCGGTGTAGCAGACGATCGCCGCGAGATTGAGCGTTTCCGACACGGTGCGGGCAGCGGCCGAAATTGCATCGGCGGCGGTTGCCTCGGGCTGCGTCGCCTGGGCGTGGACGATTTGCTGATAGCTGGCGTCTCCCTCCACTTCGATGGCGATCTTGTCCATGGTGACGACAGCCTCGACCGGGTACTGGCCGGCGGCGCTTTCGGCCGACAGCATCACCGCGTCGGCGCCGTCGAACACCGCGGTTGCGACGTCGGAGACCTCTGCGCGCGTAGGAACCGGCGCGGTGATCATGGATTCCAGCATCTGGGTGGCGATGACCACAGGCTTGCCGGCGTTGCGGCATGCGCGGGTGATGCGTTTTTGTATTCCGGGCACTCTCTCCAGCGGCATCTCCACGCCGAGATCGCCGCGCGCGACCATCAGCCCATCGGACAATTCCAGAATGGCGTCGAGATGATCGATCGCGGCCGGCTTTTCCATCTTGGTCATGATGGCGGCGCGTCCGCGGGTCAGTTTTCGCGCTTCAGCCACGTCGTCGCCGCGCTGGACGAAGGACAGGCCAATCCAGTCCACCCCTTGGGTGACCGCGTGTTCCAGATCTCTGCGGTCCTTGTCGGTCATGGCGCCAATGGGCAGGACGGTGTCGGGCAGGGAAATGCCTTTACGGCTGGCCAGCGGGCCGCCGGTGACCACTTCGGCTAGAATGGTATCGGGCGTCTTTTCGCGCACGATCATATGCAGTTTGCCGTCATCCAGAATGAGCCTGTGTCCGGGCTCCACGGCCTTGAAAATTTCCCCGTGTGACAGATAGACGCGGGCAGGCGAACCCGGCGTCTGCGAACGATCGAAGCGGAATATCTCCCCCTCCTTCAGCTCCGCCACATCATCGGCGAATTCACCGATGCGCAACTTCGGCCCCTGCAAATCCGTCAGAATGCCAATCGGCCGGCCCGCGTCATCCTCGACCTTGCGAATGGCAGCGACGAGTTCACTCAACTTATCGGGCGAGGTGTGGCTCATATTGATGCGAAAAACATCGGCGCCGGCCTCGAACAGCGCGGCGATGGTTTCAGGATCGGATGAGGACGGTCCAAGCGTGGCGATGATTTTGACCCGGCGGTTTCTTCTCATTGATTTTTCGCTCTTTGCTCGGTCTTTTCCTGCAGCGTTATGGTCCAGCTTTTCTCATCCTTGGTGTCCACTTCGAAGAACCGCGTTTTGGTGAAGCCGCGGGCCTCGCACGCGCTCGTGCCGCGGATTTCGAAAGCCTTGTCCTGGGTGCACAGATAGAATTCGGCTTTGCTTGCCGGAGCATCTTCATTCCTGTCCCATACGCCAGGCTTGTCATAGTCTATCGCGTGAACGTAATAGAAGCGCGCGATTAAATCGCCCTTGATCAAGGTCCAGCACACGCTGGATGGAAGGCTCCACCAGCCCTCGCTGATCCAGCCTTTTTTATCCTTGTAGCCGATGACGACGCCGACCCGGCTCGATGTCGTATTACACAGCTTCAAATCCGCCCTGGCCGGGGTTACGCCGAACACAGCCGCTGCAAGCAGCAGCGCCACGGGCCGCGCGGGAAGCCGGGAGTAGCTGCCTTTGACGCGGGCTTCGTCAAATGCGCGGAACAGGTATGTTACCAAACGAAGAGGCATGTATGAACGGTGGTGTTTGATGGTATTCGCCCTAACAATCAATCAGAATCACGCGGAAATCATTAACATTGGTTCGGGTCGGCCCTGTGGTCACCAGATCTCCCAAAATACCGAAAAATCCCGAAGAGTCATTATTTTGTAGAAACTTGGCTGGGTTAAGGCCATGTGCCGCGGCGCGCTCGCGCGTGGCCGGATCGACAATGGCCCCGGCCGGGTCATCGGGCGAGCCGTCGCCGCCGTCGGCGCCATCTGTGTCGCCCGCCAGCGCGCTGATGCCCGGCGCGCCGTCCAGCGCGTCCACCAGCGCCAGCGCATATTCCTGGTTCGGCCCGCCCTTGCCCTGTCCGGTAACGGTGACCGTCACTTCACCGCCCGACAGCAGCGCGGTGCGCCCCCCGCGCGCCTTGCAATCGAGCGCCGTGCGCGCATGTTCGCGCGCCACGTCACGCGCCTCGCCTTCGATTGCATCGCCCAGCATCTGAACCTTATAGCCAAATGTCCGCGCCAGCTTCGCCGCTGCACGAAGAGCATCGGCGGGGCGGGCGACGATTATATAATCACTTGTGCCGAACAGCGCATCATCTGGCAGCGGCGTCTCGTTGCTGGCATCCGACAGCACCGCCATCACCGAGGCCGGACAGGCGATATTCCGGTGTTTAAGGATGGCCCGCGCATCGCCAGGCGTGCTCAGATCGCCAACGGTAGGCCCGGAGCCAATGGCGGAGGGGTCGTCTCCCGGCACATCGGAGATAGCGAGGGTGATGAGACGCGCCGGCGCCGCCGCACGGGCGAGGCGTCCGCCCTTGATTGCGGAGAGATGTTTGCGCACGCAATTGATGTCGGCGATGCGCGCCCCCGAGGCCAGCAGGCCGCGCGTCACCTCCTGTTTATCGCCAAGCGTCACGCCATCGGCGGGTGCGGTCCACAAGGCCGATGCGCCGCCTGAAAGGAGCACCAGCACCAGATCGTCCGCACCCGCGCCGCGCGCCAGTTCAAGCGCCCGTGTGGCCGCCATGACGCTTCCTTGCGTCGGCACCGGATGGCCCGCTTCGAGCATTTCAATCATTTTTACCGGCGCTGAGAAGCCAATTCGGGTGACGGCGCAGCCGGTGAGTTTTTCCGCGCCGCCATGGGCCAGATAATACCGCTCCGCCGCCTGCACCATCGCTCCCGCCCCCTTGCCCGCCGCCAATATGACGAGCCGCCCGTTTTCGGGCGGCTCGGGCAAGGCGGGGGGCACGCAGTGCAGCGGGTTGGCCGCCTCGATCGCCGCCTCGAAGAGCTGCATCAGATGCCGGCGCTGGTCCTGCGTCGTCATGTTTTGGCGGGCTGTTGGCCGCGTTTCGGCCGGGCGGCGTAAATTCCCGCGAGGATGAGCAGACCGCCGCCAAGCTGCCACACAGAGACCGGTTCGGCGAACATAACCCAGGCCAGAAACGTGGCCGCGATGACCTCGAAGAACAGCACCAGCGATGAAAACACCGCCTGCAAATGGCCCAGGGCGTAAGCGGCGAAACCCTGGCCGCCAATCTGCGAGATCAGCGCCAGCGCGCATAAAATAACTATTCCTTCCAGGCTTTGCGGCAGCACGCGATCCTCAAGCATCAGGGTGGCGATGAGCAGGAAACCGGCGCTTACGATGGCTGGATAAAACATCACCTGCGCTGCACTCATGCGCCGCCGGGCATAGGCCACCGACAGGAAATAGCTGCCGAAAAAACACGCCGTGATCAGCCCGCTCACATCGCCGGTGACATTTTCGGGCGTGAATGTGGCGCTGGCGCCGACCAGCAGCACCGCGCCGATGATGGCAGACAGGACACCGGCCACGATGCCCCGCGTAATGCGTTCCTTGAGGAACATCCACGCGCCGAACGCGACCACCAGCGGCGCCGTCGTCGCCAGCAGGGTGGCATTGGCGATCGAGGTGTTGAGAATGGCCAGATGCCAGAAAAACAGATCGCCCGCGAACAGAAAACCGATCAGGAGGATAATCCGGGCGTCCTTTCGCGGTTCGAGCGCGGGCACGCGGTTGCGTGCCTGTTCAATTGCGAGCCACGCCCACAGCACCGGGACCGCGAGCGCCATGCGCCAGAAGGCGCTGGCGAACGGGCCAACATCGGCGAGCCGCACGAACACCGGGGACGCTCCCATCGCCAGCGCGCCCAGCACCAGAGCGGCGAAGGGGAGCGCGAAGGCGCCTTGCGCCCGCGGTTCGCTTTTGGCGCGCAATGCTTGAGGATGTTCACTCATGGCCTGACCTGTAGCGCTCGTACGAGGCGCTTACTATAGTGCGCGCGATGATGAAACAAGCCGATAGAGCGCCCGGGGCGCAACGATCCCCGTTTTCACCCTGCACGCGTCTCGAGGGCGATACGGCGTGCGGTTTGCTAATCGTCTGCGATCACGCCAGCTATGCGCTCCCCGGGGACTATGGCACGCTGGGGCTTGCTGGCGCCCAACTGAAGCGGCATATCGGCTATGACATCGGCGCCGGCGAAGTGACCAGGCAAACAGCGCGGTTGCTTGACGCGCCGGCAATTCTGGCGAGTTTCTCAAGGCTGCTCATTGACACCAATAGAAGCGAGGACGACCCGACCCTCATCATGCGGCTTTCGGACGGCGCGGTGGTGCCGGGCAATGCCGATTATGACGAGGCCGAGCGGCGGCGCCGGGTGGACAATTATTACGCGCCCTATCATGCCGCGATCGACGCCGCGATCGATATGGGCATAACGGCGGGCCATCCCCCCGCCATCCTCTCGATTCACACATTTACCGACAACTGGCGCGGCATCCCGCGGCCCTGGCATGCCGGCATCCTGTGGGACAAGGACCCGCGCCTGGCCGTGCCCCTGCTAGCGGCGCTGCGCGCGGAGCCGGGCCTCGTCATCGGTGAAAACGTGCCTTATACGGGTCAGTTGGAGGGCGATTGCCTGTACCGCCACGGCACACAGCGCGGGCTGGCCCATGCGCTCATAGAGATCAGGCAGGATCTTGTGCGCGAACCGGCCGGGCAGCTTGAATGGGCTGAAAGGCTGGCCCGCATCATGGGCGTCCTGCTTGATGCAGACAAGGACCGCGCGCCGCTCAATGCGGTCCGCCATTATGGCTCGAATACACCTGGAGGAACATGCCATGGCAGAGATTGATGCAAACACCGCTCAACAGCTCGAGGCGGCCGTGTTCCGGCGGCTGGCCGGGCATCTGCGCGCCAACCCGCAGGTGCAAAATATCGATTTGATGAATCTGGCCGGTTTTTGCCGCAACTGCCTGTCGAACTGGTATCGCGACGCGGCGCAGGAAAAGGGCATAGAAATGTCAAAAGATGAATCGCGCGAGATCGTCTATGGCATGGCTTATGCGCAGTGGAAGGAAAAGCACCAGAGCGAGGCCTCGCCCGATAAACGCGCCCGCTTCGAGGAGGCGCGCCCGCCAGAGGACCGCGACTAGGGTTTTTCCTATCGGCCATTGTTGTCTCTTGCTTTCCTGATCGATTCGATACTGGCCTCGCCTTCCCCGGCGGCAAGCCTGGCGGCGAAATCGGAAAGGCGGTACAGATGATCCGCTGGCTGTTCATGCCAATATTGTTCGCCATCGCGCTCATGGTGTTCTTGTGGCTGAGCGGGTGAGTACGAATCCTAGTCACCTCGTCCAGAGGAGCGCGCAACGCCGGCATAAAGCGCCCGGCAGGGTTTTCCGCCCGCGAAGCACATATAATAATCGGAGCGCGGAAATTTTTCACATTTGATGTTCGCGCCCCTGGCATTGTGCCACATGGCGTAGCTGGCGCCATACTTCTTTGCCTGTTCGGCCCAGGCGTGGACCGCGGCGAGAGCGGCAACCGTACTGAGTTTGTGAGGCCGGCCAGGGATCGTGATGCTTTTGTGGCACCTGTCATTTTTATTCGGCTTTACGCCGGGCTTGCCGTCCTGGTTTTCTCCCCCCTGGCTTGCGCCAGCTCCAGCCAGCAGTGCGAGCACAGCAAGAACACCAAAAAGCCCCGGCTTGTTTGCCATTTTGTTTTCCCGGCAGAAGGTTGAGAAGAACCGTTTATGCAATTATAGATTGCAGAGGTTGAAGGACATTTAAGGCGGGGAGCGGATGGCCGGGTGGTCCAGCTAGGAGAAGCGAGAAATCGCTGCGATGATGATGGCGCTTATCTCTGCTGCCGTCGCGCCGATCAACGTCATAACGACTGCCGCGTTGATAATTCTGTCCTTCGGTTCGATTACTTCCGTAGCTAGGAACAAGACGTCAACCGCCAACATTATAAAGAGGATGATGAGAAGCGCTATATTGGCAGCTTTAAACAGCGGCATGGCATCGGCGATGATTCTGCGCGATGCGTTCAGCTACTTTCCGCCCGTCGAGTTCGTTCACTACGACACGCCCGAACACCGAAACATGGAGGTGACCGAAGGAGTGATCTTTTGCGACTTCAGTCCGCATCCGGATTTGGCCGCTCAGTTTCTCGAAGCCGGGGCAATCGTGCTTGACCATCACAAGACGGTAAAGCCCATCGTTTCGCAATTCGTCAAGGCTGGACAAGGTGTGTTCGGTGATGAAGAGTTAGAGCCGGGAGTGTGCGGGGCAACGCTTGCGTACCAACACGTTTGGCGGTCGCATCCGCTCGGTGAGCAACATCCGAACGTTGCG
>JADFHH010000083.1 GCA_022567275.1 Pseudomonadota bacterium
CGCCGGTGTAGGTGACGTAAAACCCGGGACCGGCTACGGAGACCTGGTATTGGGCGGCGTTGCCCGAGTAAACCGCGGTGTCGGTCCCGGCCCCGCCGTCCAGATT
Source organism: Pseudomonadota bacterium (assembly GCA_022567275.1). GTDB lineage: Bacteria > Pseudomonadota > Alphaproteobacteria > Rhizobiales > Methyloligellaceae > UBA2767. The sequence goes on from JADFHH010000083.1 coordinate 107, forward strand.
GTCGTCGCCGGCACCGCCATACAATGTGTCGTCGCCGAGCCCGCCGCTGAGCGTATCGCTGCCGGCGCCGCCATACAGACTGTTGTCCGCCACGTTGCCGGTAATCTGATCATCGCCCACGCCGCCTATGGCGTTCTCTATGATGGAGGCTGTGTTGTCTTGATAAAGCCAGGCATTGGCGATGTTTCCTCTGGCGTGACCGCCATCGCCAAGATGCGCCAGTTGGAAGGCGGGGTAAGGATCAGATAATAATGTCCACTCGCCGGGGCGCAGATCCACATGAAGGTTGGTGGTGTAATTGGAAAAATCGTAGGTGTCGTTGCCGCCGCCGTCCCAGACCGTCAGAAACACCGTGTTTGTGCTCGAAGCGCCCTGACTTACGCCATTGATGAACTGCTCTCCGGTATTTATATCCCAGGTGTAGATGGTGTCGGAGCTGTTATAATTGTAATTCGCACCATACATATATTGCAGCGCGGCGATGTCGCTCAGCATAAGCGTCTTGGGTGCATCCCCTTCTTGTATGGAGTAGAAACTGCCCGGGCTCCCGACATAGGAGCGGTAGGTCATAATCGAGTATTCGGCGGAGTCATGTTCGTACGGCAAAGCCCCATACACATTGGTTTCCTGGCCGTGCTTCAAGCCCATGGCATGACCGATCTCATGCATGAAGGTCGTGTAGGCGTAAGTGCCCACCACAGGGTTGTTATAGGATGTGTGGTTGTACCAGCTGTCGCCGCCCCATTCGCCGGTGGAAGGGTAATAGGCCCAGGCCGTGGATGGCGCGTTTGACTCGGCAAAGCGCAAATCGCCTTCGGTCGAGGCGGTTTCGGTGACTTCGGTAAAGGTTATATTGGCGACAGAGCTAAACAGGGCCAGGATTTCGCGCACAGCGGTTTGCTGCACCGAATTCAGAACTTCAAAACCGTTGTTCGCCTCACCATAAAAGTCATAACCATAGAAGGATCCGCTGGTGGGAAAGCTGAACGTCAGATTCTGGGTGTCCCATCGTATTCCCGACAAAAGGCCGTCAACATCCTGATTGCCAGAGGCTGAAACGTTTGCTGTCGCCACCATGGATCAATCGTTCCTATAGAGATTTTCCGCCCCACCGGGACAGGCGGCCACCCACTCGAGACCAATACGCACCCCCATGACCCCGCCAAACCGGATCACTTCGAAGCCCGCCAGTTCACAAGCCGAACGGCCGCGATTCTTATACATAGTCATCCATGCCCGCTATCAAAGGGGCAGGAGCCGGATTGTCCGCCAAAACGTTTAAAATTGGGATAAACGAGAATTTCAAATTTTAGCGCGCTTGTTATGAAAATAGAGTGATTTTCATGGCAATAAACATTGCGAAAACAAATAGATAGAGTTTTTCAGAGGGGGCGCGAGTTCACGAAAAATGCGCCAAGAGCGATATTCCCGGTCAACGGGATCAATGATCGGAAATTCCGTGCCATATCTGTTCAGCGGCGGACAGCGGTCCAATGGCGTGTCCGCCCCTCTACGTTTTCGCGTCACCGGCCCGGGACACGGCGCCGTGGCGGGTGGTGCGAAGCGGTTCGCTGAAGGGTCACTGAGGCTTGCGCCAGAGCCGGCGTTTGGTTGCGCGCGGGCGCCGCTTTCACGAATCGACGCTGACGCTGTGCGCGAATTGCCCAAAACAATCGCGTTTGTGACCGGATAAGGAGCTAATACCAGTGCTCATTGATAGGGACCTATCAATGAGCACTGGTATAAGCCGCGTAATAGCCGCGATACCAGTCGATGAACCTGGCGATACCGTCCTCGATTCTGGTCGCCGGCAGATATCCGATATCTTCCGTCAGATCGTCGATGTCGGCATAGGTTTCCGGCACGTCTCCGGGTTGCATCGGCAAGAAATTCATCTGCGCCTTTTTTCCCAGCGCCGTTTCGAGCAGGGCAATGAAATCCATCAGCTGCACCGGGTTGTTGTTGCCGATATTGTACAGCCGGTAGGGCGCCGCAGAAGTGCCGGGGCCGGGCCTGGCTCCATCCCAATGCGGGTTGGGGGTTGCCACGCGATCTACAGCGCGCACCACCCCCTCCACGATGTCATCGATATAGGTGAAGTCGCGGGCGTGCTGGCCATTATTGAACACGTCGATCGGCTCTCCGGCCAAAATCTTCCTGGTAAACAGAAACAGCGCCATATCGGGCCGGCCCCACGGCCCATAGACGGTGAAGAAGCGCAGGCCCGTGACCGGCAGCGCGTAGAGATGGGCATAGCTGTGCGCCATCAGCTCATTCGATTTCTTGGTGGCCGCGTAGAGGCTCAGCGGGTGGTCCACATTCTGATCCACGGAGAAGGGCATCGCCGTGTTGGCGCCGTAGACCGAACTGGAGGAAGCGAAAACCAGATGTTCGACATTGCCGTGCCGGCAGCCCTCGAGGATCGTCATGAACCCGGCGAGATTGGCGCTCACATAGGCATGCGGATTGTCGATTGAATATCTCACCCCGGCTTGCGCCGCGAGATGGATGACGCGGTCGAATTTTTCCCCGGCAAACAGCTCCTCCATGGCGCTCCGGTCTTCGATATCCAGCTTGGTGAAAGAGAACCCGTTGCGTCCTTCGAGCTGCGCCAGCCGCGCGCGTTTGAGCGCAACGTCGTAATAGTCGTTGAGATTGTCCAGCCCGACGACCTGCCCCCCCCTGTCGAGCAATGCCGCGGCGGTGTGAAAGCCGATGAACCCGGCGGCGCCGGTCACGAGGATCTTCATGGCTTAAATCCTGACTGCGCCGGCCTGCGGCGGAAGCATGCATTTGATATCGTAGAGCAAGCCGCCTTCGATGAGCAGTCCTTCAATCCGCTCCGCGCCCAGCGCCACGATCTCGGCGTGCGGCACCGCGAGCACGACCACGTCGAACGGCCCTTGCGGGAGGTCATTATGAAGCGAAAGCCCATAGGTCTGGTGCACCTCTTCGGGATTGGCCAACGGGTCGTAGAGCACGATTTCCCGGGCGCAGTCGTCCAGCTCTCGAACGAGATCAGCCACCTTGGTGTTGCGGATGTCGGGGCAATTTTCCTTGAAGGTGAAGCCCATCACCAGAATGCGCGCTTCATCGACCGGCAGTTTCCGCTGCCCCATGGTTTTGACGATATCGCGCGCGATCTTGCCGGCCATCGCGTCATTGATACGGCGTCCGGCGAGAATCATTTCCGGGTGAAAGCCGATCGATTCCGCCTTGTAGGTCAGATAATACGGATCCACGCCAATGCAGTGCCCGCCCACCAGGCCGGGCCGGTAGGGGTGAAAATTCCATTTCGTACCAGCGGCGGCGAGCACCTCGGAGGTATCCAGATCAAGCTCCTTGAAGAGCATCGCCAACTCGTTCACCAGGGCGATGTTCACGTCTCTCTGGATATTCTCGATGACTTTCGCCGCTTCGGCGATGCGAATGGAACTCGCCTTATGCGTGCCCGCGGTTATCACCTTGCCATAGACCGCATCGACCAGATCGGCCACGTCCGGCGTTGACCCGGAGGTGATTTTCATGATGTCCGGCAGCCGGTGCCTGGTATCGCCCGGATTGATGCGCTCGGGCGAATAGCCGGCAAAGAAATCGCGGTTGAAGGTGAGAGCGGAGGCTTTTTCGATTTCAGGAATGCACACCTCTTGCGTCGCGCCGGGATATACGGTCGATTCAAAAACGACGATGTCGCCCGCGCGCAGCGTGGCGCCCGCCACCGCGCTGGCTTCGATCAACGCGCTCAAATCCGGTTTGCGGTTGTCATCGATCGGCGTCGGCACGGTCACAATGATGAAATTGCACGCCGTAAGGGCATCGGGATTGCCGGTATAGGATATGTCTTTGGCAGCGGAGAATTCCTCTGCGCTGACCTCGTGGGTGCGGTCGACATTCTCTGCCAGCTCGGCAATGCGCCGCGCATTGACGTCATAACCAATGACGGGGAAATGCCGCGCCATATAGACGGCGAGCGGCAGGCCCACATAGCCCAGACCGATGATGCCGATGCGGATATTTTCAAGTGACGGAAGGGGCATGCCGGTTCCCGGAAAACGCCAAATCGCGCGTAGCGCGCGATGCTCTTATCACGTCCCGCCATTCCAGGCCATGCGCGGGCGGGCGGGCGCATGATGGATAGGTCAGGGCTCACTAATGCTATGCAATTGTGGGCCCTCGTTTGCATACACGGGGGTTTCGGGGCGAAAAAGACGTTATCCGCTTGTTGGCGATGATCCGAATTTTACTGAACAATTTCAGGCTCCATTAAGGGTTGTACCCGATCATTACTCGTGTTTTGAGAACAGTTGATAAGGGCAGCAACGCGTCGTCACGAGGACCTGCTTTGACACATCGCAAAATAAACACTTCCCCACTTTATCGCCGTTTTATCGGCGACCGGCGGGGCGTCACAGCCATACTATTCGCCATACTGCTTATTCCGCTGCTGGCGATGGTCGGCGGTGCGATCGACTTCTCGCGCGCCTTTATCGTCAAAACGCGGCTCCAGAGTTCACTGGATGCCGCCATTCTGGCGACAGCCGCCGCCGCCGGCCTTACGGACGCGGAGCGTATCGCCTACGGAGAGAGTATCTTCCAAGCCAACTATCCAGCGTCGGAACTTGGCACGGTGGCGCAAGCCGTCATCACCATCACCGCCGATGGCCGCATCACCGGTAGCGTGAGCGCGGACCTTTCCACGACTTTCCTGAATGTAATAGGGATCGGAAACCTCACCATAAATAGCACGAATGAAGCCACGCTGGCCACTCTGGCTAACGGGGAGATCGTGCTTGTTCTCGATTATTCGGGATCGATGGGCTGGAATGGCAAGTATCAGGCCATGCGTGATGCGTCTATCACTCTCATCAACACCCTTACTCAAGACGGCGGCAACATAAATATCAAGTTCGGCCTGGTGCCGTTCTCCAAACATGTTTATGGCACAATCGAAAGCGACTACATCGTCAACGAGGTCCCGGGCGGCATGTGGACCAACTGCACCATGGACAGGAAGTGGCCATACAACATAGAGGACTCGACCCCCGTTACGGCCAATGACGACACCAAATGGGGCATGACGTGCGTCGCTGGTGATGACGATGAAGTTGACGATGACGACGACGACGACGACGAGGAAGAAGCTTGTAGTCCGTATGCCGACTGCTTTAATTATACGAGCCGCAATCTGATCATGAGTCCGCTGACCAGCAACCATGCGGCGACCATCAGCCAGCTTCAGAGCATGACGCCCTATTCCTATACGCATATCTCGCTCGGGCTCGCATTCGGCTGGCACCTGATCGCGCCCAACTCGCCGTGGCAGGAGGGCGTCGCCTACAACACGGATAATGTATTGAAGGCGATCATTTTGCTGACGGATGGAAGGCAAACGGCGAAGGGATGGGGGCCGGGAAATTCCTCCTCGGTCAGCAATGCGGAAAGCAATCTTGAGGATATGTGTCAGGCCATCAAGGATACCGGCGTCCTGATGGTGACCGTCGCGTTCGATCTCAACGATACCGCGACCGAGAACCGTTTGCGGAATTGCGCCACGTCGCCGGCTTTTTTCTTCGATGCCAATACAAACGCAAGTCTGGCCGCCGCTTTCGAGGCTATTGCCGCGCAAATCGCCAAACTTACACTGACCAAATAGCAGCCTTGGGGTCTAAGACCCTAATTCACGCCTGACGCCGCGCTGCGCCCGGCGATGCGTCCGAACACCGCGCCCGATACCAGCCCGGTGCCGCCGGGATAATTGCCGTGGAAAATCCCGCCGACCATTTCGCCGGCGCAGTACAGGCCCTTGATCGGGCGCCAGTCGACGCCGATCACCTGCGCCTTGTCATTGATGCGCAGTCCGCCGAAGGTGAAGGTGATGCCGCCGGTGGCGGAGTAGGCGAGGAACGGCGGCGCATCCAGCTTGAGCGCCCAGTTGGACTTTTTCGGAGCAATGCCGCTGGTGGCCAGACCGTCGAGTTCCGTGGGGTCGAATTTTTCCGCATCATGGGCGGCGGCGTTAAATTCTTGCAACGTCGCGAGCGCGCGCGCCTTGTCTTCGATATCGAGCTTGCCGATCAGCTCTTCCAGCGTGTCTCCGGTAATCGGGTCGGACGTCGAATAGCGCGGTTCAAGCAGATCGACGGCCTTTTGATCGAAAATCTGCCACACCTTGGAATTGGGCTGGTCGAGAATCACGCGGCCATAGAGCGCATAGGTGAAGAACTGGAAATCCGCGCCCTCATCGACAAAGCGATTGCCCTTGAGATTGAGCATCACCCCCCAGGGATAGGACAGCCGGTTCGATTTGTCGGTCAGCTTGCGCGGCGCATAATCGTCCCATTCGGCGCAAATCGGGGTCGAATGGCAGCTCGACCAGTTGCCATAGGCCATGGCGCCGATGTCGAGCGCCATGCGCAAACCGTCGCCCTGATTGTAGCGAGTGCCGCGAACTTTTGCGTGGTCCCACGGGCGCCCGAGATACTGCGCCCGCCATTGCGGGTTGGCCTCGAACCCGCCGCAGGCGAGCACCACGGATTTAGCGGTCATCTCCTTGATGCCATGGTCATCTTTTACGCGCACGCCATTGACCGCGCCGCTGTCATCGACCAGCAGGCTCTGGACCACCCGCTAGCCACGGCGATTGGCCCCCATGGGCCGGGCCCACTGAGGCCGGATATATGCGAGGAATATAAAAGGGAAACCGGGCATGATGTGCTAGAAGACTTCCCTGAGTGGGAGCCCTGCCATAACCAGATATTGCGTAATGGCATTATGGGCTATGAAAACGTCGGTGGCGATATTGACCTGGTTCTCGGCAAGAGGGTCACCCTTTCCGGCTTCCCTATCCGCTGGGTGAAGGGCGACGGCTCTATTGTGAGACTGGTAGCCATGGTGGATGAGGGGGACCAGTAGTATCCCCCTGCCTGGTTCGTTATGTCAAGCTAAATAGGAGAGAATAGATGAAAAAGATTCAATTAGGTCAGGTAAAGCCCTATGACGCCCCGGGACATTCCAATATGATTGCTCTCCGGCTGAACGGCAAAGACGAGACCGGAGCCGAGAAGTTCTCC
>JADFHH010000084.1 GCA_022567275.1 Pseudomonadota bacterium
GACAACATAATCATCCAGCAGGCAGTCATTGCCGGCGTAAGCCGGTGCCGGCGCCGTGGCGGTGAAGGCCACGCCCAAGGCCACCGTCAGCGCCAGCGCGCTGGCGGAACTCAACAGCCGTGCCGGCCGCAAGATCGACCGTGCGTTAGTATTAGTAGATGTGATTGAAGATGTGATTGAATTCTGAGCATTCCCTGTTTGCGTCAACATAATAAAGATCCCTCCAAGATCGTTGCCAGACCCCTCAGGAGCCTGAATCCACGCATTGCCAATTTAGTAGCTGGTTTCGACTCATAATGGGGGAATGCAACAAAGTAAAAGGAATAGCGACATAAGAGGTGCAGATTCTCAAACAGCGTGTCATTTTGGCAACGCTTTTGCCGCGCTTCGGTCAATTTTTGGCAGATTTACGGGATTCTTCCGTTGAGCCAGAATCAGGGCCGATTCATCGCCTCCAGCGCGCCCCGGCGATTCGCTCTGGAGGGCCAAAAACCGGCCTGGCAAGGCCTGAACAGCGGGAAAAGCCTGCTTTTGCGCCATTTTTTTCAGCTTGTCCGGCCCCGTTTTCATGCCCGGCCCGGAAAACAGCCGCCGCGGCGTTATAATGCGGCTGAACCCGGATTTCCGGGGTTCGCCGGAAAAAAGCCCGGTGGATTAAACCGGCCGGACCCCGGCATGGCGATTCGCATTTGGCCGTATCCCCAACCCCATGGACCCTTCCGCAATTCCGCATCTTGACGCGGCCCCCCGTTAAACCTTACCTAAAGACGCCGGCAGCGGAAAATGGCCGGCAAGGCGTTTGGGTTATGATGAGTAATACCAAGGGTCGTTAGCATTGACCGATCCGCACATCCTTCGAGACGGCGAGCCTGTCCCCGCGCAGGCGGGGACGCCTCCTCAGGATGAGGTTTTATGACAGAAAAACAAGTACATACCTCATGCTGAGGAGCGCCCGTGAGGGCGCGTCTCGAAGCATCGCCCATGAGTCAGTCTCAATGCCCCTTGGTATAAGCCTATTCGACACCGATCAAACGGTCGACGGGCGCGTAATCGTCGCTCAGGATAATCGGCTCCAGCCGCGCGTCGAGGACGCGCATTCGATTGGCATCGATGCGATGCCATTCCAGTCCAGGCTCTACGCGCGAGCGCAGACGCGCTCTCGGCGTTGGTTTCGTCATGGCGGCGATCACGAATGTCGCGCGCTCTCCTGTCTGGCTGGAGCGCCAGACTTCAACTGTTGCAAAACTGGTGCGCAATGTATTGGCGACGGAAAGTGCAAGCCGTGGCGCGGTATCGCTATCGACCACATTCATCAGATAGATGCCGCCATCCGCAAGCCGTTTGCGAACCAGGGCGAAAAATTCCCGTGTCACCAGATGCTGGGGGACTGCGATGTCGTGAAAGGCATCGCCTACGATGACGTCGAATTTTAAACTGCTGGAACTCAGGACGCGGCGAGCGTCCGCGTGATGAATTTTCAGCCGAGAGTCCCGCGGCACCCAGAATGATTTGTGCGCCATGCGCGTCACGGCGGGATCGATCTCGGCTATCGTCAATTTCGCGCCGGGCCGCGTTGCAAGCCATGCCCGCGGCAACGAATAGGCGCCCCCGCCAATAAAGAACGCCCTGATGGGAGAGTGCGCGCCTGTATGTATCTGCGCAAGCAGATGCTGTGCTTCCACGTAGGGCGTGACGAGAACCTCCGGCCGTTCGGCCAGATTGATGCCGTGCCCGAGATGATCGAGCACCATAACCCTCGCCGGTTCGCCCATTTCCGATGAAAGATCGACCACACGGATACAATAGTAATCGCTTTCCGCGTCACAGGCTGGCACGAACGCCTTTACTTTGTGTCCTGAAACGAATGTAACGGTCCCCAAAATCAAGGTCACGGCAATCGGCAGCAATCGCGATGCAACGCGTTCCGGCTCCGCGCCCCGCCGGGAACCGAAATACAGCAGGATCGCTCCAAGAGAGATGTAGATAGCCGTAACGAGCAGCATGGTGCGTATTGTGCCGAGCCAGGAAATGAAAACGAAACCTGCCGCCAGAGTGCCGGCAATACTCCCCGTAGCGCCAGCGGCATAGAAGGCGCCCAGCACCCGCCCCATCCGATTGCGGTTGTCCTCGATCGCAAGTTTTGTCAGGACGGGGGAGGGAATGCCGACGAAAAAGCTTGGCAGAAAGAACAACGCCCCCGTGATGACAAGGATTGTCGGCACGGGCGGAAGCGCCAATGCGAGCACCGGCCCGGTTATCACCCGGATCAAGACGAGACTCAGTGCCGCCGACACACCGGCGAGCAGCAAACACGCGGCAACCATACGCCGCGCCTTGTCGCCCGGCCAGTCGGCAATCCGCCCGCCAACCCAGTGACCGATCGAAAACCCCGCCAGAACAACCGCGATGATCGCGGTCCAGGTGTAAAGCGACATGCCAAGATAGGGAGCGATCATCCGTCCCGCGACGATTTCGACGACGAGGCCGCATCCAGCGCTCAGCGCTACGACGGTTAAGTAGAACCAGGTGGTCCTGTGTGTGGAGGTTTCCGCATGCTGCACCTCGCTGGTGTTCCTGCCGCCCATATGAAGGCTATGCACATGATGGCGAACGCAACGCAAGTACCAGGCGGCAGCCGGTATCTGCTGGTATCGAGGGCATCTTCTTTACCGGAGCTATCATAGAATAATGTGCAATATCTCATATATTATAATGTGATGATAGGAATTTCAGCCGAGTCTCATTGGCTGAACGACAGTCGATCGATAGCGTTCAACCGCCCGCCTTCAGATACTCGGCGATGAGATCGGCGGCGTCCTCGATAAAGAAGTCGAGGAACAGATGACCGGCGTCCTCGATGACCTGCAACTGAATCTTCTTTCCATCCGCCAACGGCCGGACGCGCTCCACGACATCTGGCACAACGGTGTCGGCACTGCCGGCAATCACCAGTACAGGAACGCCCACTTTTGTCAGTAGGGAAGGCGTATCGCGCCTGGGTTCGTCACCGTAATAGGAGATAAAGCTCTCAGCACTTGCCTTGGAGTTCGGGCAATGGAGGAAGCCCGGAAGTTCCATCATCGTCCTGCCCTTGCCATGGGCAAGGAGCGCTTTTGCCTTCGATAGAATTGGACCAAGATCAGCCTTGAACCGATTCTGGTAACGTGTTGCCGCATTGCCTTCCGGTCCGCGCGTCATGGGCGCCAGGAGAACGAGCCTGTCGATGCCGCTATCCGCGTGCTCGGCGGCATACCAGGCAACTTGATTGCCGCCGCGGCTGTGCCCCAACAGTGACACGGGTCCCGCACCGTTGGCCTTCAGCCACGCAATCCATGCCCCGATCTCAAGAACAGCGTCCTCGTGCCGGTGCCGGTGGGGCGTAGCGCAATCATACATGCCATCACGGCGAGCCACGCCCAAGCTCAGCGTATGCGCCAGACTTGCGACGCCGCGTTCGGCAAGCGCGGATTGCAGCGCCTCTACTAATTCCATGTCCTTATGGGCCAGAGTGCCATGGGTTATGACAAGCACGCCCTGTTTGAAGCTGCCATCATCGGGTTCCACAAGATCGCCAAAAGCGACGGTTCCGTTAATTTCAAGCTCGATCCCGCGTTGCCCCGCCTCTGACGATTGCAGGCTGGCGAGTGTCAGTAACACGGTGAGGAGCAGTGCCGATGTTTGCCGGATTATACCCATATTTCCGTACCCCCGTTTTGCCTGTCCAGGCGACTGATGGCGTATAATTCAGCGATGGCCTGGCAGGTCTTGGTTCGCGCCAGCCAATGCGATCTTTTCCAGGCTCTTGATACCAATGACCGCCCCGGAAACGATCGCTGCAAACGTTATGAAGGACCCCAATGCGAGGGTCGAGACCCCGGTTATGGCTTGTCCAATGGTACAGCCAAGAGCGAACACACCGCCGATACCCATTATGGCGGCCCCAAACAGGTTTCGCAGCGTATCCTTATTGTCCACGAATGTCGCGAGGTGAAACCGGCCGGTTGAAACGGCGCCCAAGACGGCTCCCGCTAACGCCCCAAAGACCGTTGCAATGGCAAAACTGGGTATCGTGTTGGCCGTAAATCGCCGCAAATATTCCATCGTATCCCCTGTCGCCCGCACAAAGGTCAGCGATGTCGGCGCCTGCGGTTGATCGGCAAACTCGTCGAAGGAGAGTCCGGTAACGGCCCAGCCTGCAATGATGCATCCGCCAATGCCGAACCCCGCAATCATATGCAGCGGAGAACCGCGGAAGTTGGCATCCTTGAAACAGAAGATCAGGACAAGACCTGCTATCAGGCCCGCGCTCAGCCAACGACCCATTTGTAAACTCACACCTAAGAAATCCGCGGTGAGGGACCCGGCGCTCTGGCTGGAGAGTGCAAAATTCGATGGCGCCAGCAGGTTAAGCTGCTGAATTTCGACCCGGAGCGGACCGAAGATACCCCCAATCGTCATATACGCGAACAATCCTACGACCATGAGAATGAAGAGCGAGCGCAGATCGCCAGTCCCGACACGCACCAGATTGCGGCTGACACACCCGCCAGACAACACCATGCCGAAGCCAAACAGAAGGCCGCCAATAATATTCGCCAGCCAGCTGACATTGGGCGACACAAACATGGCCAGACCGACATCGACGATACCGGTGAACTGGAGCAGCTGCACACCCAGGATTGCCACCGCACCGGCGAGCAGCCAGGCCCGGAAGCGGCGGTAGTCGCCAAATATCATTACGTCGGAGATCGATCCCATCGCGCAAAAATTGGTTGAGAATACGATCAGCCCGAAGACAAGACCTATCATAAGCCCCCCGAGCGCCAGCGATGTTGGCGCATAGGTCACAGCTAAATCGCGGATTGTGTCCATTGTTCTGATTGTCCTCCGATTCGCACCCGTTCGATCCTAACCGAATGTCCCAAGGACCGGGAACATTTCCAACAGCCAAAAGGCGATAACGTTCATGGAGCCGGTCATAAACAGGATACCCGTTATGACGAGCAAGCCTCCCATGGTCTTTTCCATCACACCCATATGACGCCGGTAACGCTGCATGAAACTCATGAATGGCCGGATCGCCAGCGCCGCGCCGATAAACGGAAGGCCCAGACCGAGAGAATAGACAAACAGCAGCCAGATACCCCTGGCAATTGTGTCTTCTGCTCCAGCGACAAACAGTATCGTGGCGAAGACCGGTCCGACGCACGGCGTCCAGCCGAACGCAAATGCGAAACCCATGATATAGGCGCCGAGAAACGACGCCGGGTTTGTTTCGGAATGAAGACGCGCCTCGCGGTACAGCAGCGGTATCCTGACCATGCCGAGGAAATGCAAGCCGAAAAGGATGATGACAACGCCGGCAATGGTCGACAGGATGGAAAGGTTAGCGCTGACAAGCTGTCCAATTGCCGTCGCCGTCGCACCCAGTGCGACAAAAACCGTTGTGAAGCCCAGGACAAAAAAGATCGAGGCCGCGACGACACGAATATAGGCATTGCGCTGCAGTCCCTGTTCGCCGGCGAGTTCTTCAAGAGTTATTCCGCCCAGATAACAAAGATAGGGTGGAACGAGCGGCAAGACACATGGCGACAGGAAGCTGAGCAGGCCGCCTATGAGAGCACCAAAAACGGATACTTCCATCGGTTTGCACCCCTGGGCCGCCTTTAGACGCCGATCACTTTGACCGCTTCGTTGTTCGGCATGTCGATGACCTTTTTGGCGGAAATGTATTTTTCCATCAGGTCGTAGATGGCCGGACCTTCGGTGTTTTCGTTTACCGAGGCCCATCCGGCCACGACATATTTGCGGCCGGAATCGATCGGTTTGCCGGTCCTGAGCAACGTCATACCGGTAATGCGTGAGCCAATTTTCTCTTTCGGCGCGCAGGTGTAGCTCATGCCGCCGACGCGGACCATGTCGCCACCCTGCTGAAGGAACGGATCGACGTTAAAGAGATTGTCGCAGACATCCTCCAGGATGTCCTTGAGCTGCTTGCCGGTGAATTCCAGCCGGTACACCTTCGGATAGGTCATCGAGGTCTGGGTGTAGAGGTCGTCAATGGTGATGTCCTGCCCCGGCAACAGGGTCGTGCCCCAGCGGAAACCCGGAGAGAGAGAGATTTCGGCGTCACGCTCCTCGATCAGCCCCTGGCAAATAACATCATCCCACGTACCGTTGAAATTACCACGCCGGTAGAGCAATCCTTTCGTCTTGCCGATAACGCGCTGGCATTCTTTCTCATATGGCGCGCGCACCTCGTCGATCTTCGCCGCCATTTCCTTGTCGCGCTCGATGACGTCGGCAAAAACCGGTATCAACGTCGAATTGTAGCCGACGACCTGACCGTTCCTGATCTCGAGATCGACGCGGCCGAGATACTTTCCGTGCGATCCGGAAGACATTATCAGCGTTTTGCCTATTTCGATGGCCCACGGCACGGCATCATGCGTGTGGCCGGTGAGGATCACGTCTATCCCCTTGACCACTGTCGCAAGTTTCTGGTCAACGTCGAAGCCGTTGTGGGAAAGAAGCACGACGAGTTCCGCGCCTGCCGCGCGCGCCTTGTCGATATTTTCCTGTAGCCGCTTCAGGCGAATGCCGAAAGACCATTTTGGGAACATCCAGCTTGGATTTGAAATCGGCGTGTAAGGCATCGCCTGGCCGATCACCGCGACCCTGACGCCGCCCTTATCGTACAAGGCCGTGCTTTCAAATACGGGTTCTTCAAAGTCCTTGTCGACGATGTTGCTGGCAAGGAACGGGTAGCCCATTGATTCTATAATCTCCAGCAGCCGCTCTGCTCCATAGGTAAACTCCCAGTGGCCCACCATGGCGTCCGGTTTGAGCAGCTTCATACACTCGACCATGTCCTGAGCGTTGCTCTTCAAAGAAGTATAGGAGCCCTGCCAGGTATCGCCGCCGTCAAGAAACAGCACCTTGTCATCGCCCCGCTCGGCCCTGATCGCCTTGACCAGCGTTGCAGTGCGATCGAGACCGCCGAGACGGCCATAGGTCCGCGCCAGGTTGATGTAATCAACCATTGTATGGACGTAGGAGAGGGGGCTGCCCTTGTTGATGCCGAAATGTTTCAGGAACTCTTCA
>JADFHH010000085.1 GCA_022567275.1 Pseudomonadota bacterium
GGCATGGCAAAACGGTAATTTTCACCGGCCACCTTGTGGGTGCCGTAAAGCGAAATCCCGACGCCGCCGCCAAAAACATATCCGTCCATGAGCGACACATGCGGCTTGGTGAACCGGTCCAGCGTCCAGTTGTGCTGATACTCGCTTGCGTATTTTTCCAGAATTTCGGCGGTTTTTCCCGCCTGCCGCCACGCATAAAGCGCCTTGAGATCGCCGCCGCTGCAAAACGCCGGTCCGGGCGCTGCTTCCAGCACCATGCCATAGACATCCGCGTCCCCCGCCCATTCGATCATGTGTTCCTCGATCCGGGCGATCATGCCGTAGCTGAGTGCATTGAGCGCCCGGGGCCGGTTCAGGGTGACCAGACCGCAGCGGCCACGCTTTTCTAACAATATGTCTTTGTCGTTGCTCATCATGCGCTGCTATGGTCTGGCGGGGGACTGGCGGGGGAACCACTGTGGTGATAGCTTGGCCCGGTTAGTTTGCAAGTAAAAAAAACAAGGTCGACCCCATGCCAGTCTCGCGACGGCCCGTCTCGCTGGGCGCGGAACGCGCAAAACGCGACACCAGCGAAAAAACCGGCAGTAAGGAAAAACTAACTGCCGGTTTCCCTGCAACGCGCATGCGCCGCAACCGGCGCACCGGCTGGTCGCGCCGGCTGGTCGCGGAGAATTCGCTGAGTTGCGACGATCTGATCTGGCCGATCTTCCTTTGTGATGGCGAAAACGTACGAATGCCCATTGAATCCATGCCGGGCGTGGAGCGGTTGTCGGTCGATCTGGCGGTAGCAGCGGCCAAAGAAGCCGTCGAATTGAACATCCCGGCCATGGCGCTGTTCCCGCATACGGACCCCGGATTGCGGGATGAAACAGGCTCGCAAGCCTTCAATCGCGATAATCTGGTGTGCCGGGCCATGCGCGCCATCAAGGCGGAGGTGCCCGAGCTCGGCATCATTTGCGATGTCGCGCTCGATCCTTATACCAGCCACGGCCATGACGGTCTGCTGACGGGCGAAACAATCGACAATGACCGCACCCTGGACGCGCTGGTGCGCCAGTCGCTTGTGCAGGTCGAAGCGGGCGCCGACATCATCGCGCCTTCCGACATGATGGATGGCAGGGTGGGCGCCATTCGCGCCGCATTGGAAGAAGCCGGCCGCAAGGACACGCAAATCATGTCCTATGCGGCCAAATACGCCTCCGCTTTTTATGGTCCCTTCCGCGACGCGACCGGATCGGCGGCAGCGCTCAAGGGCGACAAGCGCACCTATCAGATGGACCCGGCCAACAGCGATGAAGCCTTGCGCGAGGTTGAGCTGGACATCGCCGAGGGCGCCGACATGATCATGGTGAAACCCGGCATGCCTTATCTGGATATCGTCGCGCGGGTAAAACGCTCCTTCGCCATGCCCACCTTCGTTTATCAGGTGTCCGGTGAATATGCGATGCTCATGGCGGCGGCCCGGAATGGCTGGCTCGATGGCGACAAAATCATGTTTGAAAGCCTGATCGCCTTCAAGCGCGCGGGAGCCGACGGCATTCTCACCTATTTCGCGCCGCGCGCCGCGCGCCTCCTCGCGCAAGAGCGCTGACGTGGCCCCGGCGGCCAAACACTGCGTCACCTTCAAGGATATACAAAATGCGGCTGACACCCTGCGCGGTCATATCGTGCGCACGCCGCTCCTTGCCGCGCCCAAACTCTCCGCGCTCACCGGCGCGAATGTGTTCGTCAAATACGAGAACCTCCAGTTCACCAATTCATTCAAGGATCGCGGCGCTTATTTGAAGCTCTCGTCCCTGAAACCGGGTGAGCGAAAACGCGGCGTGATCGCCATGTCGGCGGGCAATCACGCCCAGGCCGTCGCCTATCATGCCTCGCGTCTCGATATCCCGGCGGTCATCGTCATGCCGGTGAACACGCCGTTCGTGAAGGTTGGCAATACCGAAGCGCTCGGCGCGGAAGTGGTGCTTTCTGGTGAAACGCTGCAGGACTGCCGGGCCACGGCGGATAAGATCGCCAGCGAGCGCACTCTTACGCTCATTCACCCTTACGATGATCCGCTGGTCATCGCTGGCCAGGGCACGGTGGGGCTTGAGGTGCTGTCGGATGAGCCGGACATCGAGATCCTTGTGATCCCGGTTGGCGGCGGCGGATTGATCGCCGGCAGCGCCATCGCCGCCAAGGCGCTTAATCCCGACATTGAAATTATTGGAGTCGAGACCGAGTCCTACCCTTCCATGTATCACGCCATTCGCGGTGAGGATGGCGTGTGTGGCGGCCAGACCCTGGCCGACGGCATCGCGGTCAAGGCGGCGGGAGATCTGACACTGCCCATCGTCAGGGACCTCGTTTGCGATATCATACTGGTTGACGAGACCATGATTGAACACGCCGTTTGCTGTTTGCTGACCATCCAGAAGAGCATGGCGGAGGGTGCGGGCGCGGCCGCGTTTGCAGCGCTTGTGAAACAACCGGACCGGTTCGCGGACAAGAAGGTCGCGCTGGTTCTGAGCGGCGGCAATATCGACCCGCGCATACTGGCTTCAATTGTCGTGCGTGGCCTTGAGCAGGAAGAAAAGATCATTTCCCTCAGGCTGATGATTTCCGACCAGCCGGGCGTTCTGGGAAATATCACCACCTTGCTGGGCGAGGCCGGCGCGAACATTCTGGAAGTTTCCCATCAGCGCATGTTTCTGGATGTGCCGGCCAAGGGCGCCACGCTCGATATCGTCATCGAGACCAGGGACGCCGCGCACGCCGGCCAGGTCATAGAGACGCTGAAAGCAACCGGCCTGAACGTCACCCGTATGACCGGCCCCGCAGCTTCGGATTTTGGCGCTTTTTAAGGCCTCTGGCACAGCTGAAAAAATCTTTGTTTCGCAGGCGACAGCAGAGTGATTCTGCGCCCATAATCAGCCCATGATCGGGATCGGCATGGAATATGGCCATATGGCGATGACATTCGCCGTCATCTGCGGCGCGGTTGTTCTGTTCGCCATCGACCGCATTCCCCTGGAGCTGTCATGCGGTCTGACCGTGCTTGCATTGCTGTTGCTGTTCCATATTTTTCCGTTGCCTGTGGAGGCCGGAAGCACAACACTCAATGTAACTAAACTGCTGGCCGGATTCGCCAACCCGGTCGTGTTTACGATCCTGTCGCTGCTGATTGTCGGTCAGGCGCTCATCCAGACCGGGTCGATCGAGAAATTCACCGAAATCGTTGGCGGCCTGATCAAGATAGCGCCCGCTGCCACCCTCGGCGCGACCCTGATAATTGCCGCATGCCTGAGCGCCTTTCTCAACAATACGCCGGTGGTGATCATTTTTCTGCCCATTCTGACCGCGCTCGCGGCCCGGCTCGGGAAAACCGCCGCGCATGTGCTGATGCCGCTCTCATTCATCACCATTCTCGGCGGCATGACGACGCTCGTGGGTTCATCGGCGAATCTGATCGCGGCCGCGGTTGCCGAAACCGCCGGCGCGGTGCGCATCGGCTTTTTCGATTTCGCCGTGCCGGGCCTGCTGCTGGCCTCGGTGGGGGCGCTTTACGTTCTGTTCGTCATCCCCCGCCTGATCAGGCCCAGCCCCGCTCTTCGCCGGGCCACGGGGGAACGCGGCAAGCAATTTATCGCGCAAATCGCTCTGGGCGAGGCGCACCCGTGGAACGGCATGCGCGCAAAATCCGGCATGTTCCCCGAACTCAAAATGATGACCGTACGTCTGATACAGCGCCAGGGACGGGCGATTCTGCCGCCATTCGAGGCGCTGGAGTTGCAACCCGGCGATGTGGTGATGATCGCGGCCACGCGGCGGGTCTTGATGGCGGCCATTGCCCGCGACCGCGACTTGATCGGCGATGCAGACGATACCAGTGACCCGGCTTCCGATCGCGACCGGCTGATTATGACGGAAGCGATCATCGCGCCGGGGTCTCCGCGCATCGGCGGCACCGTGAACCCGGAGCGGTTCAAGGCCGATACCGCATGCACCTTGCTGGGCGTCGAGCGCCACAGCCGCATGATGCGCGCGCCGCTTAACGAAATCCGGCTGGTTGCCGGCGATGTCTTGCTGCTTCTCGGCACGCCGGACGCGGTACGTTCGCTGCGCGATCATCGTGACTTGCTGCTGCTGGCGCGCTCACGCGCTGAATTGCCGGTGCCGCATCACGCCAAGAGCGCCATCGCCATCTTCGTAATTATGGTGTTCGCCGCCGCCAGCTCGCTGGTGCCGATCGCAATCGCCGCCATGGGCGGGGCCATCGCCATGATCCTGATTGGCGCGCTGACCCTGCCGCAAGCCGCGCGCGCTTTCGACAGAAAGATATTCCTGCTGATCGGCACCGCCTTCGCCATGGCCGTTTCGCTGGAGGCCACGGGCGGGGCCAGGTTCATGGCCCATGGCGTTGTCGAAATCTTCGCGGAGTGGGGGCCGGCCGCCCTGCTTTCGGCTTTGTTCCTGCTGATCGCCATCCTTACGAACTTCCTGAGCAATCACGCAACCGGTGCGCTGTTTGCCCCCATCGTCGTCTCCGCCGCCAATGAGATGGGCGTGGACCCCGCACCCTTCGTCTATGGTCTGATCTTCGCGCTCAATTGCTCGTTCGCCACGCCGATCGCCTACCAGACCAATCTCATCGTCATGGGACCGGGCCACTACCGGTTTCGTGACTTCATGATTGCCGGTACACCCTTGATCCTGATCATCTGGGTCGTCTATTCTTTATTCGCGCCGTGGTATTTCGACATGGCGTGGGTTGCGCCAAACTAGAACCTGAGAACGCTCGTGAGCGAACATAGATCAGACTTTCCCCAGTTTTACATCACGACGGCGCAGCCCTGCCCCTATCTGCCGGGACGCCAGGAGCGCAAATTATTCACCCATTTGTCCCATGGCCGTTCCGCCTCGCTGATAGATCACCTGCTCAAAGGCGGCTTCAGGCGCAGCCAGAATATCGCCTACACGCCGCATTGCGATGGCTGTAACGCTTGCGTCCCGGTTCGCATCGTCGTCGATGAATTCGAGCCCCGGCGCGCATTCAAGCGCGTGTTACGCACCAACAATGACCTGACGATCCGCAGATCCGGCCCGGTGCCTACCTCGGAGCAATATTCAATTTTCCGCGCCTATATCGACCAGCGTCACGGCGATGGCGGTATGGCGGATATGAGCGTGCTCGACTATGCGGTGATGATCGAGGAGTCCGTCGTGGACACCTTCGTGAGTGAATACCGGATTCCACGGGAGCGCGAGAAAGCAACCCTCGCCGCCGTTTCGCTGTGCGATCGTTTGAGCGACGGCCTCTCCCTGGTCTACTCCTTTTTCGAGCCCGACTTAACCGCGCGCTCTCTCGGCACATATATGATCCTGGAACATGTGGACTATGCGCGCACGTTGGGTCTCCCCTACGTCTATCTCGGTTACTGGATCAACGGTGCGACCAAGATGGACTACAAGATCCGCTTCCAGCCGCTCGAATTTTTGACACGCAACGGCTGGGAACGCCGCGAGGCACCGGTTTGAGTGGCCTAAAATTTCGGGCCGAACCGGTTGTCCTTGGGAAAGCCTTTTGGCGGCAGACGCCCGGCCTGCGCGCGCGATCCTGTCCATTCCCGCAGCTCGGTGACGGTCCAGGTGCGGTTCGATGAATCGACCCAGGTGAGGCCCTCTTCCCTGTTATAGGTTTTTGCATCGGCCAGACCGCCATCCTTGTAGCGCTGCAAACGGATGCCGCGCCCGCGCGTCATTTCGTTGAGTTGCTCGCGGGCGAAGCAGAGCAGTTTGCGGTTCTCGCCAATGACCGCCACCATATCGCCATCGGCGGGCGCGCAAACCAGCGCCTCTTCGGGCAGCGTCACATTGAGCACCTGCTTGCCCTTGCGGGTCATCGCCACGACCTCGCCCACGACATACTCGACCCCGCCCTCGTCAGGCCGGGAAGGTTCGACAGGCAGGTGCACGTCCAGGCGCCGGACGTGGACGGGCGGATGGCGCCCGGGTTCTTGGCTCTCAAAGGCACTGACGAACCGGTCAAGGTCTTCATCCGAGACGTCATAGCTGCCGTTGCGTTCGTCCGCCGCCAGCTTTGTGACCGTTTCGGAGCGAGGCAGCGAAACTCCGGTGAGGATAGCATCCGAGATGGAATCGACGCTCCATCCGAGCAGTGCGCTTACTTCCTTTAGGTTCATAGTCCCAGTATACCCGCGCCCAAGACAACGGCCAACTAAGCATGACATGCAGCCCATCGGCACTCCGCGAGCGAGCGATTGGCGTACGCCTTGCATTTCATCCTCCTCAATCGGCCGCTTGACGTCCGCGAGCCAACTCCGCGGACGATCCACCAGCGACGGTCGCAACCATCACCTCAGCACCGACTCCGGCGCTTTGCTAGGTCTCGTCGCAAGCCATCCTACCGCCTTACGCGGCGCGTGACGTGTCGCAAACATGACTGTTGAACCAAATCTGGCGGAAGCGACCGAATGATTGCATTGATATCCTCCAAACATGCTCGCACCTGCAGATCCTTGACTTCCTGATGTTTTCTGATTTTCCATTCTTTGGAATTAAGCGGGACGGTGATATCGACCGTCGACCAGCGCTCGTCGGAAGGCCCTTCAAATTCGACCATCGCATTGATATCACCGCCAAAAAATGCGAAATATACAGCCCACAAGTGTGACGCCCTAAAGTGGACGAGGCGAAATCTGTGAGAATTCGGTGTACATCTCCAGTTTTTCAGGTCCTCGTGCCGGACAAAGCCGTATCGTGCTATCATCCGGCGCGAATTCCTGGAAATACCGTCCTTCACGAATCGGACGGCTTCCCGAAAATTGAAGCGATCGACAATCGTGTTCGTACACACGTGGGCCAAGAGGTTGATGCCGATCTTTGTAAGCGCGCGTAGGACAAGCGATACATCGAAGCTAAATGAAATTGGCGCTCGTCCGGAGCCGAGAACAGATTCCATTTTAGTGAATTTCGAAGTCGGCGTGCACTTCTGGATACTCTCAAGCAACGATTTTCGGTCTTCGGGCGTCGAGTAGCGGCACTTGAAGTGCATTT
>JADFHH010000086.1 GCA_022567275.1 Pseudomonadota bacterium
ATAAAAATGCGGCCGCGGGCAGCCATGGTTTCAACTGCACCGCTTCCTCGACGCGATAGCTGATTTGTTGCACGCGGCCCGCAAGAGAGGGCAGGGGCGTCAGCACGGTTGCGCTGCGGATAAGGTTGAGCGCGCGCGCCGACCCCGCCGGTCCGTAATAGCCCGGCGGGTGCGCCGGCCCGGCTTTGGCGGCGGCGAATTTACCGGCCTCGATTGGCGCCAGCGCGGGCGAGGGGGCGATGAGGCGTCCGAATCCGTCGAGCACCTGGCGCGGCGTCAACAGGCCGGTTTGTTGCGCTGCGCCGGCGGGCAAAGTCTGGCCGCCAGGGGAAGCCTTCGCCTCAGCCGAGGTCATCACCGAGCGCTCGGTGATACGCCGCAGCATTTCCACGAACAGCCCCGACATGGGCAGATTCGACCAGTCGGAATTGGCGGTGATGTGGAACAGCACCAGCCAGCCATCGCCGCGCCTGGCGGCGCTCACCAGCGGCGTGCCGTCCTTCAGCCGCGCCCAGACTTTTGCCTGGCGGCCCGCGGCCGGGTCGCTCAGCACCTGGCGGCGGATGGTCACATCGCGGGGCGGGGTCAGGCCATGGAACGGGCTGGTGTCGTCGAACGCCGCGAGTTGCTGCGGCGTGCTCCAGGACAGGGATCCGCCTAACGTGCGCCCGCCCCGGCGCAGTGCGCCCGGCAACAACCGGCCGGCGGTCTGCTCGAGTCGCGGTCCGGCGAATCGAACCAGCGTGCCGCCGCGTTCCACCCAGGACTCGATGGCGTCGAGTGAGCCGGAGACCAGCTTGCCGATGTCCGCCAATATCAGCACCGACAGCTGCCGTTGCAGCAATTCGCTCACAGAGTCGGCAATGTTGCTCCCCTTCGCGCTCACCACTTCGGCATAGGGAGAAAGCGCGCGTTGCACATAATAGAGCGGCGAGAGGAGCGGCTGGGCGCGCTCGCGCGCTTCGCCGGAAATCACCCCGACCCTGCGCCACTGGGAGCGGGAGTCGAGCAAATGCACCGCGCCGGCGGAGGTTTCTCCTGTGATCTCCAGACGGGCGATCTGATTGCGAATCTCCAGCGGCAACTCAAACGCCGTTCTGGCTTGTGTGACGCCATCGGCCATGGCAAACGCCGCCTCGCCCAATTGTTCGCCGCGCGCGGTAAAAGCCCGTAGCGTGCCGTTGCGTGCGCCGCCGCTTGAGCGGATGATATGCGCGATGAGTTTGCCGTTGGCGTCCATCTTCGCGCGCAGGGCGAGCGCGCCGGTTTGCGGCGAGGCGATGGTGAGCGTGGCGTTGCCACCGGCAAGGCCCGACAGGGTGGCCGCGAACCCATTGCCGCCGCCATAATCGAGGCCATCGCTCAGCCAGACGACCGCCAGCGCCTCGTAGGCGTTGAATTCGCGCGCCAGCTTGCCGGCCAGCGCGGCGCGGTCCGGGTTGAAGGGTTGGGGCTGAAGACCGGCGGCGGCCTCGCGCGCCTTTTGCGGGCTCATGGCGGAGATGCGGGCTTGTCGAGGCGCTGCCGTCCCCACCAGCATGATCGGGCGCTGGCCGCGCCCGGCGCGCGAGATAGTGCTCTCGATGATTTTTTGCCGCTCACTCCACCCGCTGGCGGCGGCCCAGCCATTATCGGCGACAATGAGCACCGGCCCTGAACCTGGAAGGGCATCCCTGTCCGGGTTAAGCACCGGCCCGGCCAGGGCGAATATCAGCAGCGCCGCCATACTCATTCGCAGCGCCGTCAGCCACCACGGGCTGTGCGCCGAGGTTTGCCTGGTATCTTCCAGCCCCTTGAGCAGGCGCGTGGGCGGGAACACAATTTTGTTCGGGCGCGGCGGCGTAATCCGCAACAGCCACCAGATGGCCGGCAGCACGATCAGCGCGGCCAGCACCCAGGGTTCGAGGAAGCCGATGGCGCCAAGGCTCATCATGGCGCGCCCCATTCGGCCAGCTTCGCATCGCCTGGTTCGGCCGGCGGGCGTGAACGGTAATCATGCTCCAGTCCGGCCAGACGCGTGTGGCACGCCAGCAGCGCCTGTTGCGCCGGGCGGTCCGTGTGATGCACGAGCAGCGACCAATTCAGCCGCTTGAGTTCATCGAGCAGCGCCTGCCGGTGCCCGGCCATGCGCGCATGAAACCCCTCGCGCAAGCTCTCCGCACGTCCCGCGATGACCCGCTCGCCGCTCTGCGGAGCGCTAAACTCCGTGCGGCCTTCATAGGGCAGGCTTTCTTCCGCCGGGTCGAGTATCTGCACCAGATGACCGCGCACGCCCTGCACGGCAAGCTGTTCGAGACGCGGGGTCAGGTTCTCAACCGGCTCCAGAAAATCGGAAAACAGGAGGCATTCCGAAAATTGTCCGAGTGCTGCGGGCGGCGGCAAGCTGTCTTGCGCGAATGCCGGATCGGCGAGCTTTCGCGTGATCGACAGCGCCAGTTTGCTCACCGCGCCATGGCCGGTGCGCGCCCGCCCGCCCAGCAAACCGATACGTTCCCCGCCGCGCACCAGCAACTCGCCCATGGCCAGGGCCAAAACGATGGCGCGGTCCAGTTTAGATGTGTCCGAGAGATGTGAGCAAAACGCCATGGAGAGCGAAAGGTCGACCCATATCCACAGCGTATGCGCGGCCTCCCATTCGCGTTCGCGCACATAAAGATGGTCGGAGCTGGCCGAGCGGCGCCAATCGATGGCGTCGGCCGCATCGCTGTATTCGAAGTGACGGAATTGCCAGAAGGTATCGCCAGGGCCGCGGCGGCGGCGGCCATGGAGGCCGTGGGCGACGGTGTGGGAAACGCGCCGCGCCGCGACCAGTAATGAGGGCATGCGGGCGGCGAGGCCATGGGCGCGGGTTTCCAGCTCATGGAGTGGCGCGGGGGTCTCTCTTGCCAGATCAGGAGCCACGGCCGGGGATCATTCCAGTTGCCGGGTCAGGGATGCAATGACCGAGCGGATGGTCACGCCCTCGGCGCGCGCGGCGAAGGTCAGCGCCATGCGATGCTGCAATATCGGCTCGGCCAATGCGATGACGTCCTCGACCGAAGGGGCCAGGCGCCCATCGATCAGCGCCTTGGCGCGAACCGCGAGTATCAAGGCCTGGCTCGCGCGCGGTCCTGGACCCCATGCGATATTTTCGTTGATATCGTCTTTCGCGCCCTCGCCGGGACGCGCGGAGCGCACCAGCCGCAAAATCGCATCGACGGTTTTTTCACCGGCCGGGATTTGCCGCACCAGACGTTGTGCCGCCTTCATCCCGTTCTCGTCGAGAACCGGCTTGAGTTTGGTTTCCTGCGTGCCCGTGGTCGCGAACAGCATGCGCCGCTCCGCTTGCTCATCGGGATAGTCGATGTCGATTTGCAGCAAAAAGCGGTCAAGCTGGGCTTCGGGCAGCGGATAGACGCCTTCCTGCTCCAGCGGATTTTGCGTCGCCAGCACATGGAACGGGCGCGGCAACGCATGATTGACGCCGGCTACCGTGACGGTGTGTTCCTGCATGGCTTGCAGCAGGGCGGACTGGGTTTTCGGGCTCGCCCGGTTGATCTCGTCCGCCATCAGCAGCTGGGTGAACACCGGACCTTTCACAAAACGGAACGAACGCTTGCCGTCGGCGGATTGTTCCAGCACCTCCGAGCCGACAATGTCCGAGGGCATGAGGTCGGGGGTAAACTGAATGCGCTTGTTGTCGAGGCCCAGAACCTTGCCCAGCGTCTCCACCAGAGAAGTTTTGGCGAGGCCAGGTACGCCGATGATCAGCGCATGGCCGCCCGACAGAATGGTGATCAGCGACAGCTCGATGACGCGGTCCTGCCCGAAGATGACCGAGGCGACCGCCGCATGGACGTGGCCGACCTGTTCACCGGCCTCTTCAAGCCGTTCGGCAAGTTTCTCGTGCGTTTGACTAACTGCGCTCATGGTGATGAATATACAGCCGGTTTTTCAGATTAAAAACACTCTTTCCGTGAATTGGGTCACAATCATGTTTGGGCCGGGACTCAGTAACAGGACGATAGGCGATGGCGCTGGTGCAAGACAAGGAGGCTGACCCGTTTAGCGCCGCCGATTTGCGCCGCCGGGCGCGCGGTGTGCTGAGATCGCCCGAACAGCGCATCGCGCGTGCGCATGATGTTCCATCGGTGCGTAGCGACTATCAACTCAACCCGCAGCTTGAAGCCCTGACGCGCGGCGTACGCAAACGCCCCGCCGCCGTGCTCATTCCGGTTATCGAGCGCGCCGGCTGCGCGTCCATTCTGTTTACGCAGAGGAGCGCGCATCTGAACGCTCATGCGGGGCAGATTTCCTTCCCCGGCGGCAAGAAAGAGCCGGGCGACGCCAATCTGGCCGAAACCGCGCTCAGGGAAGCCCGCGAGGAGATTGGCCTGGCGGCGGAATATATCGAGATGGTTGGCTTTCTCGACGATTACATCATGTCGACCGGCTACCGGATTTCGCCGCTGGTCGCGATCCTGCGCGAGGGCTATTCCCTTAGGCCCGATCGCAACGAGGTTTCCGAAATATTCGACGTACCGCTGAGCCACCTGATGAATTTGCAAAACTATGAGATGCATACGCGCGAATTCAGCGGGGTGAAGCGGTTATTTTACGCCATCCCCTATGGAAATCGCTTTATCTGGGGTGCGACCGCGGGCATGCTGCGCAATCTTTACGACTGGCTCTATGTTACGGATTCCAACTCATGATACGCTTCTTTCTGGCCATCGTCGTTATGTTTTTCCTGCCGTTTTTCTCTTACGCGGCCTACAGTTTCGTGCGCCGTGGCGGCAAGTTGGAAGGCAATCTGCTGGAAGGCGCGCCGGTGAAATGGCTGGCCATCGCGGGCGGAGTTCTGGCCATCGGAACCCTGGTGAACCTGGTGTCCATGGACATCCTCGAATATGAGCGCACTAGCCAGCCTCCCGCGCCGAGCGAGGATGCAGAAAAATCAGGCCGCTGATCCTGGAGGACGATCCATACGAAGCAGGCAAAAGAGGGCAGGGGACAGCGATCCTGATCCCTCTCCGGACCAACGGGCCGCGCTTGAAAAGGAGATCAAGATACGCCAGTTGACAGATGTTGTCAAATATGACAACATCATATTAATGAGCAGAGATACAAGGTCGATTTCATGGGTAAAAGCCGCTCAAAAGGATTTCCAGAAATTCCCCAAAGGGGCACAAACTGAAATCCTGCGCGCTCTTACCATCGCCGCTGAAGGCCGGAAGGCCGACATTGCAAAACCCATGAAAGGACTAGGCTCCGGGATATTTGAAGTTGCCCTGGCCTGGCGCGGCAACGCATACCGCACGGTCTACGCCGTGCTGATCGACGAAGCTATATGGATTGTTCACGCGTTCCAGAAGAGATCGAAGACAGGTATCAAAACGCCCAAGGCCGAGATCGACCTTATCCGCCACCGGCTCAAGCGCTTGAAGGAGATGTTGAAATGACTAGGGATATTGAAATCGTAAGGGGCGGCGGTAATGTGTTCCGCGACCTCGACCATCCAAACCCCGACCTTGAACAACTGAAATCCATCCTGGCAGCCAAGATCATTGGCGTGCTGGATGACAAAGGATTGTCCGTGCGTAAGGCACAGGCCGTTACCGGTATCACCGCCGCCGATTTTTCCCGCATCCGCAATGTGCGACTGGACCGCTTCACCGTTGACCGGCTGATGACCATTCTCAATCGCCTCGACCAGCAGGTGGAAATTCACGTTTTGGTTCAGCCATCATCCAACCTGGCGCACGTCTGAAACCTCTACAATGGCTGCCATGAAAGTGCTGATCGAACGCTAATACGGCAAAGACGAGAAGGGCAGGGGAGGGCCTTGCCGCCGCACCCGGTCCAGCCAAAATGTCTCCGATTCGGCCTTCAATGAATATGCAAGGGGGACTCGACGTATTTTCGCTTTCCCGGACAGTAGTGCGTCACCGCGATATAAAAGATCGCATTGACGACTTCCCGCAGAACCGTCTTGCGAGGCCTGCCGATCCGGTTGGGTTCGGGCATGAAGGGCGCAATCACAGCCCATTCGTGATCGTGCAAATCGCTTGCATAACGCAGTTCCCGGCGGTCATAGTCGGGGCAAGTGGTTTCAGTCCAGGGCATGTGCTCCTCCATCGAATCGCGAAAACTCGACGGAATCACAACCTACTGAAATCACTCGACTTCTTTTTCGGTCAGACACTTAGAGATTATTGCAGATGTCCCCGCGCAAACGATCTTCATTGCCGTCACTCGCCGGTGTGGAGTGGCTGGCCTGGCCCGGCGTGCGCGAGGTTTTCGCCGTCCTTGGCGTACAAGGCTTTGCTATCCGCGCGGTCGGCGGCGCGGTGCGTGACGCCTTGCTGTCGCGCCGCGTATCCGAGGTTGATTTCGCCACCACGGCGCGGCCTGAAACGGTCATGGAGTTGGCGCGCGATGCCGGATTGAAGGTCATTCCCACGGGCCTCGATCATGGCACTCTAACGCTGATTGCGGGCGGGCGGCCGTTCGAGGTGACCACACTGCGCAAGGATGTGGAAACCGATGGCCGCCGGGCAAAAGTTGCTTTCACCGATGACTGGCTGGCCGATGCGAGCCGGCGCGACTTCACCATCAACGCTCTCTACGCGGACGCCAATGGGACGCTGCACGATCCGTTGGGTGTGCTCGGCGACATCGAGGCGCGCCATATCCGCTTTATCGGCGATCCACGCGCACGAATTCGCGAAGACTATTTGCGCATCTTGCGCTTCTTCCGGTTTCACGCCGAGCTTGGCGGCAAGGAATTCGACGCTCGCGCGTTGCGCGCCTGTGTGGAGCAGCGCGGCGGGCTGGACTCGCTGTCGCCCGAGCGGGTGCATGGCGAATTGATGCGGCTGTTATGCGCTGACGGCGCCGTGCGAGCGCTGCGCAAAATGTTCGATTATGGGTTGCTTGTTCAACTGCTTGCGGGCGTGGCGTATTTAGGCCGGCTGGAGAAGTTGATCGCGATCGAGGCGCATCTCGCCATGGCGCCGGATGCCGTGCTCCGGCTTGCAGCGCT
>JADFHH010000087.1 GCA_022567275.1 Pseudomonadota bacterium
TCCTTCGCAGCCCATTTATAAAAAGGGCGCTACGGCGAACATCCCGGCAGTTATCAAACAGGCTCTCCCGCCACCGAAAAGCCAGCTCGCGTACACCGCGCCACGGCGGCAATATCAGCCGCAGCCACAATACCAGCCACCACAGCAGCCCTATTCCGCGCCTCGGGTTCTCGCACCGGTCGCGCCCGCGAACAAGATCATCACAGTTCAGAAGGGCGATACGCTCTATAATCTCGCCAACCGGCACGGTGTGACAATCGATGAGCTCAAATCCGCCAACGATCTGAAGGGCACGCGGCTTGGTCTCGGTCAAAAACTCACGATTCCCGGTCAGGTACGCGTCCAGACAGCGGTGCGTATGGCCTCGAACGGGCCTGCCATGGCTTCTTTGCCATTGAGACGCCCGGCGGGCGCCAGACAATCCGCGCCGCTTCCCGCGAAGAGTGCGGTCTCGACAGCGCGGGGCGGAAACAAGGTGGCTTCACGCGGCAAATCTCTGCCCCAGCCAGAAGCGATGACCGGCAACCAGTTCCGCTGGCCGGTGAAGGGGCGTATTATTTCGGGATTCGGCGTCAAGTCCAGCGGCAAGCATAATGACGGCATCAATGTCGCCGTCCCCAAGGGCACATCGGTCAAGGCGGCGGAAAATGGCGTTGTCGCCTATGCCGGCAGTGAACTTGAGCCCTATGGCAATCTGGTGCTGATCCGTCACGCGAATAACTGGGTGACGGCCTATGCCCATAATGACATATTGATGGTCAAGCGCGGCGATACCGTGGGCCGTGGCCAGGTCATCGCCAAGGCCGGGCAGACGGGTAATGTCAGCCAGCCGCAACTCCATTTCGAGTTGCGCAAAGGCTCCAAGCCAATCAATCCGTTGCCCTATATGGCGAGCAATTAGCGGCGCGTCACAGGGTAATGTGTTTGCCGAGCCGGCCCGCCACATCCTGAATATATTGCCAGGCAACGCGGCCTGAGCGGGCGCCGCGTGTGACCGCCCATTCGAGCGCGCCGCGCTCCAGCTCTTGCCTGGGCGTGCCAAGCCTGAAATGCTCCGCATAAGCGTGGACCATTTCCAGATATTCCGCCTGGCTGCAATTGTGGAACCCGATCCACAGGCCGAACCTGTCGGACAGGGAAACTTTCTCTTCCACCGCCTCTGAAGGGTTGATGGCGGTCGAGCGCTCATTGTCGAGCATATCGCGGGGCATGAGATGGCGCCGGTTCGAGGTTGCATAGAAAATGACATTCTCCGGCCGGCCTTCAATTCCGCCTTCAAGCACCGCCTTGAGCGATTTGTAGGTGGTGTCGTCAGCGTCGAATGTCAGATCGTCACAGAACACGATGAACCGGTGATCAGAGCCTCGCAGATGCTGCAGGCATTGCGGCAGAGAGGCTATATCCTCGCGGTGAATTTCTATTAATTTCAATATATAAGAATGATTTTTTGAACTTTTATCTTCACTTAGACGCCGCTCGATCTCGGCATGGGCCGCCTTGATAAGCGAGCTTTTTCCGGTGCCGCGCGCGCCCCATAGAAGGGCGTTATTGGCGGGCAGGCCGTTGGCGAAACGCTCGGTGTTGTCGAGCAATGTGCCGATCATCCGGTCGATGCCCTTGAGCAGCGACAGCGGGATGCGGTTGACCGTTTTGACGGCAAGGAAGCTTTGCGGCTCGGGCTGCCAGACAAAGGCGGCAGAGGCGTCGAAGTCGATGCGCGGCGCTGCCCTGGGGGCGAGCCGTTCAAGCGCCGCCACGATGCGATGCAGCATTCCTGAAAGCGGTTCTTCAAAATTCATGTCCGCGTCAATCCATCACTGTCGAATGCATCCGTTACCGGGTATTCTGGGCTCAACAAAGCCTAGTCCGTGCAATGGTTGTGGTGCAAGCGGTTGCAATGGCGAACGAGCTGATTATAGTCGCGCCACCTGACCCGGCAACGGGCGTCGATGGCTGTGCGCCAAGGATATCCAGGGCCGCGGCCCGACCATAACTCGACCTAGGGAGTACACAATGCTGATCACACCGGCCTATGCACAAGACGCCTCTGGCAACGCTGATTTTATTTTCCAAATTCTGCCGTTTTTGCTGATCTTCGTCATCATGTATTTCCTGATTATCCGCCCGCAGCAGCGCCGCGCGAAAGAGCATCGTGAAATGGTTGGCGCGTTGCGCCGCGGCGACACGGTGGTGACCGGGGGCGGCCTGGTCGGCAAAGTCACCAAGGTCGATGAGTCCGAGCTTCAGGTGGAAATCTCACAAGGCGTAAAGGTCAAGGTCATTCGCTCGACCGTTTCCGAAGTGCGATCCAAGAATCAGCCCGTCGGGGGCAAGAAAAAGAAATAATTGACGCGTCCGTCCGGCTCGCCGCCGTCACCGCTGAAGAGGCCCTATAATTATGCTGCATTTCGCCAGATGGAAAATTATCCTGATCCTGATCATCTCCATTAGCGGGATTGTGTTCGCCCTGCCGAATTTGTTCTCGTCCCAAACGCTTGACGTGCTGCCCTCCTGGATTCCGCACAAACAGGTCAATCTCGGGCTTGATCTGCAGGGCGGGGCGCATCTGCTTTATCAGATGGATGAGCAGGAATTGGTTCGCGACTGGCTGAAGAACATCCGTGGCGATATCCGCGATGCGCTGAGGAAAGAGCGTATCGGTTATACCGGACTACGGGTTTCCGCGCCCAACAGGACGGTGAGCGTGCGGATACGCGATCAGGCGAATTTCGACAAGGCCTTGACCCGGCTGCGGGATATTTCGGTGCCGCTTTCACAAGGGCTGGCCTTTACCGGCCAGCAGGGCAGAACGCTCGACGTGACCCAGGGCGATGGCGCACAGATATTGCTGAAGATCACCGATCAGGGATTGTTCCAGCGCGTCGGTTCGGCGATCGAAGCCTCGATTGAAACCGTGCGGCGGCGCGTTGACGCGTTCGGTACCACGGAGCCGACCATCCAGCGGCAGGGCCGCAACCGGATTCTTCTTCAGGTGCCGGGCATCAAGGATGTCACGCGTCTCAAGGCGCTTGTCGGTGAAACCGGCAAACTCGAATTCCGCCTGGTCGATACCACCTCGAGTGTCGAACAGGCGCAACGCACCGGCCGGCCGCCGCCGGGCACCGAGCTGGTGCCGTCCGAGGACGGTTTTACCAGCGTCTATCTTCTCAAATCACGCGCCATTGTCACCGGCGAGAGCCTGGTCGATGCCCAGCCCGGCTTTGACTCGCGCACCAATGAGCCGGTCGTGACATTCCGCTTCGATACCGCCGGGGCGCGGCGTTTTGGCCGCGTGACGCAAGCCAATGTGGGGCGGCCCTTCGCCATTGTGCTCGACAACAAGGTGATCACCGCACCTGTCATTCGCGAACCGATCCTCGGGGGAACCGGCCAGATCAGCGGAAATTTCACCGTTCAGGAGGCCAACGATCTATCGGTGCTGCTGCGCTCCGGCGCGCTTCCCGCATCGCTTACCATTCTTGAAGAGCGCACCGTTGGCGCCTCTCTCGGGGCCGACTCGATCGCCGCGGGCAAAATCGCGGCGCTTCTTGGAATGGCCACTGTGGTCGGCTTTATTCTGATTTCATATGGTTTGTTCGGAATTTTCGCCAATCTGGCGCTGTTTATTAACATCTCGCTGCTCGTTGGCGTCCTGTCATTGTTGCAGGCAACGCTTACCCTTCCCGGCATTGCCGGCATCGTCCTGACGATTGGCATGGCGGTCGACGCCAATGTGCTGATTTTCGAGCGTATCCGCGAAGAAAGCCGCGCCGGAAAATCGGTGATCGCGTCGATTGATTCAGGCTATACGCGCGCGCTGGGCACCATCCTCGATGCCAACATCACCACCTTTATCGCCGCGCTGGTATTGTTCTGGCTCGGATCGGGGCCGGTGCGCGGTTTCGCCGTGACGCTTTGCATCGGCATCATCACTTCCGTTTTCACCGCCTTCACGGTAACCCGGCTCATGGTCGCGCAATGGGTGCGCATGCGCCGCCCGCAGGAGATACCTATCTAACCGGCGAGATGATTATGAAAGGTCTCAGATTCATACCCTCCGATACGCGCATCGAGTTCCTCCGGATTCGCATGGCGACCTTCATTCTGTCTGGTCTGCTGATACTGGCTTCGGTGGGGCTGTTTTTCACCGTCGGCCTGAATTACGGCATCGATTTTCGCGGTGGCACGCTGATCGAAATCCGTAACAAGAGCGGCCCGGTCGATCTGGCGGATGTCCGCGCCAAGATCAGCAATCTCGGCCTGGGCGATGTGCAGATTCAGGAGTTTGGCGCGCCCACAGACGTTCTTATTCGCATCGAGCAACAGCCCGGCGGCGAGAAAGAACAGCAAATCGCTATTGGCAAGGTCAAGGCGACGCTCGGCGATAGCGTTGAGTACCGGCGTGTCGAGGTGGTGGGGCCGACCGTTTCGGGGGAACTCATACAATCGGGCGCAATCGCCGTGCTGGTCGCCATATTCTCGGTGCTCGTCTACATCTGGTTCCGTTTCGAGTGGCAATTTTCCGTGGGCGCCGTAGCCGCGCTGGTTCACGACGTGGTGCTGACCATCGGGCTGTTCTGTCTGCTCCAGCTTGAATTCGGCCTGTCTATCATCGCCGCCATTCTCACTATCGTCGGCTATTCGCTGAACGATACGGTCGTCGTGTTCGACCGGGTGCGGGAGAATTTGCGCAAATACAAGAAACTGCCGATGACCGATTTGCTGGATTTGTCCATCAACGACACCTTGTCGCGCACCATCCTCACATCGGTGACGACGATGATAGCACTTCTCTCGCTGTATATTTTCGGCGGGCAGGTGATCCGCGGTTTCACCTTCGCCATGATCTGGGGCGTTATTGTCGGCACCTATTCTTCGGTCTTCGTGGCCTCCCCGCTGCTGCTGCTGTTGGGCGTCAAGCGTGAGTGGTCGGGGACGGGTGGCGCAAAAGTCAAGGAACCCGTGCCCGGGCGCGGTTGAGCGATGTGGAGCGATTTGCGGGCGCATGATCCCGCGCGCTATCTGACGGCCCTGCTGGCGCCGCGCCATGCGCGCGCCGGCCTTCTGGCGCTCTACGCCTTCAACACCGAGCTGGCGCGAATTCCCGGTCTTGTCAGTGAGCCTCAGCTTGGCGAAATACGGCTGCAATGGTGGCGCGATGCGCTTGGGCGTATGGGGGGCGATGTTTCTTCCGGTGCGCCGGTGGCCGATGCGCTGGGGCTGGCGATACGAACATATGATCTCCCGCGCGCCATGCTGCTGGGCATGATCGATGCCCGCAGCGCCGATCTCGACGGTGGCGGTTTCGCCGATTTTCAAGCGCTCAAGGCCTATCTTTACAAGAGCCAGGGCGCGGTGTTCGCGCTTGGCGCGCATATTCTGGGCGGCGGTGCGGGAGATTTCGCACGCGTAGCGAATGCCGCCGGTTTGGCCTATGGGCTGGCGGAGCTGCTGCGCAACCTGCCCCGCGATACGGCCGCGGGCCGGGTCATGGCGCCGCTGAGTTTGCTGCAAGAGCACAATATCGACCCTGAATTGCTGCTCGCTGGCGAGGCGGGCAAGCGGATTCATCCTGTTGTCGCGGAGCTTGCGCGTGAAGCACGGGCGGCGCTTGAAGCTGCGCGCAAGGAGCTGGCGCTGTGCGATAAGTCAGCACATCCCGCATTCGCGCCGCTGAAACTTGTGCAGCCCATACTGGCCAAGGTGGAAAAGCCGGGCCACAATCCATTGCGTGATATTGCCGAGATAAATCCGCTATTGCGGTTCTGGCGCCTTTGGCGGGCCGCGCGCAGCGGGTGGGTTTAGACTAAACTTCTCAATACTTTTCGGGGAGGTTCGCCCACTACTCCCTCCCGGTGACGGGGAGTTTCGCCCCCACTTTTCCCCTCCCCTTGACGGGGAGGGGCCAGGGGAGGGGTGACAAACAAAAAGACCCAAGCGCTTTTGGCGCTTTCATTTTTTCTCCTATGAAGTTTTTTCTTGAGCGCACGAGTCTTTGGCACGCCCCCCACCCCAACCCTCCCCCTCGAGGGGGGAGGGAGATTTAAGGTGGCGCGGAGAGGAAAGCTGCGCAAGGCGAAAGCGATATGAACCATCCCCCCTTGCCCCTTGAAGGGGAGGGGCCGGGGGCGGGGTGACTGAATAAAGACTCAAGCGCCTTTTGGCGCTTTCATTTTTTCTCTTATGAAGTTTTTTCTTGAGCGTACGAGTCTTTAGCACGCCCCCCCACCCCAACCCTCCCCCTCGAGGGGGGAGGGAGATCAAAGGCAGCCTCGCGCACCGGCCTTCCCAGCCAAGAATCCATATCCGCCAGGGCGCGGGCGCTAAGCGCCCGTTTGCGGGCGCGGCCCTTTTCCTTGCCTCTCAGCCGTTTGCCGTCTTCGGGTTTTGGAACCTCAATGGGGGGAAACAGACCGAAATTGATATTCATCGGCTGGAAGGAGCGCGCACCGGACGCTTCTTCGCTCGCCAGATGTCCGCCCGTGATATGACCGATGAGCGCGCCCATGGCCGTTGTCGGCGGCGGGGCAAGGACCGTGCGGCCAAAACTTTCCGCCACCGCGAAACGCCCCGCCAGCAGGCCGATGGCCGCTGATTCCACATAGCCCTCCACGCCGGTGATCTGACCCGCGAAACGCAGCCTCGGCTCGGCCCGCAGACGCAAAGCCGCATCCAGCACTTTTGGAGAGTTGAGAAAAGTATTGCGGTGCAGCCCGCCAAGGCGCGCAAAAACAGCGTTTTCCAATCCCGGGATCATGCGGAAAATTTCACTCTGCGCGCCATATTTGAGTTTTGTCTGAAAACCGACCATGTTCCACAAGGTGGCCAGCGCGTTATCCTGGCGCAGTTGCACGATGGCGTATGGTTTGGTTGCGGGGTCATGGGCGTTGGTCAGCCCGACCGGTTTCATCGGGCCATGGCGCAGGGTTTCGCGCCCGCGTTCCGCCATAACCTCGATG
>JADFHH010000088.1 GCA_022567275.1 Pseudomonadota bacterium
AATTTCGTCGCTTCGACCTTCAGAAAAGGGGCTTGTGCCAGCTTAGCGAGGCGGCGCGAGATTTCGGTCTTGCCGACGCCGGTCGGCCCGATCATCAAAATATTTTTAGGCAGGACTTCTTCGCGTAACGCCTCCGGCAATTGCTGACGGCGCCAGCGGTTGCGCAAGGCGATGGCCACCGCGCGCTTGGCTTCATCCTGGCCGACAATATAGCGGTCAAGTTCGGAAACGATCTCACGCGGCGTGAATGAAGAATTCATTGGGCGGTCAAACTTTCGATGGTGACGTTCTCGTTGGTGTAAATGCAGATCCCCGCCGCGATCTTCATCGCCCGGCGCGCGATCTCCTCCGCCGAAAGTTCCGAGGACAAAAGCGCGCGGGCCGCGGCCAACGCGTAAGCGCCACCCGAACCGATGCCGATCAAGCCGTCGTCGGGTTCCAGCACATCGCCCGTGCCCGAAAGGACCAGCGATGTCTTGGTGTCGGCCACCGCCATCATGGCTTCCAGCCGGCGCAAATAACGGTCTGTGCGCCAATCCTTGGCCAGTTCCACCGAGGCGCGGGCAAGATTGCCCGAATGAGCCTCAAGCTTGCCCTCAAGCCGCTCGAACAACGCGAAAGCGTCCGCGGTCGCCCCGGCGAACCCGCAAATCACGCCACCTTTGGCGATGCGGCGTACTTTGACGGCCGAGGCCTTCATGACCGTCGGGCCGACGCTGACTTGGCCGTCGCCCGCCACCACAACGGTATCGCCTTTGCGGACCAAAAGGATGGTGGTGCCGTGCCAGTGCGGTTCGCTCATTGAGTTCCTCCGGGCCATGGGCCCATCGTTTAGCGCATATGGGTGGCGTTGGGCGAATCGGTAATACGTTAAATACTTGCCGCTATGCTTAGGCCATCGGCCTTGCTATCAAGCGGCAAGTATACGGCACCAACCCCAAGGCGGCACCATGCGCACCGCGACCATCGAAAGAAAGACCCGCGAGACCGAGATTCTTGCCTCGCTCGATCTCGACGGCACCGGCGCTTATGACATCGATACCGGCATCGGCTTTCTCGATCATATGCTGGAAAGGTTTTCGCGCCACTCGCTGATCGATCTCAAGGTGCGCGCCGTTGGCGATTTGCATGTCGATTACCATCACACGACGGAAGATACCGGCATCGTCATCGGAAGCGCGATCAAGCGCGCGCTGGGCGATCTGGCCGGGATACAACGTTTCGGTTCGGCCATTATTCCGATGGACGAGACGCTGACGCGCGTCGCCATCGATATTGCCAACCGGCCCTATCTGATTTGGAAGGTAACGTTCACCCGGCCCAAAATCGGCGATATGGATACCGAACTGTTCCGCGAATGGTTTCAGGCCCTGGCGCAGAATGCCGGGCTGTGCCTGCATATCGAAAATCTCTACGGCGAAAATTCGCACCACATCGTCGAAACCTGTTTCAAGGGCACGGCACGCTCCTTACGCGATGCGATCTGTATCGACGAGCGCATCGAAGACTTGGTGCCGTCGACCAAGGGCGTGCTCGGCGACGATTCGTAAATCTATGGACTAGAGCATGATCCGATTGGATGGAATCGGATCATGCTCTAGATTCTTTGATTTGCCACGCAATTTAGCGGCGAACCGCCCGGCGCGGCAGAGCCGCGCCAAATATCGAATTGGCGTGCGAAGCACGCCGGGCACTTCGCCGGATTGCGCTCTAGCGCGGGCTGCGTTTGGCCAGGATGCGCTGCAAAGTGCGCCGGTGCATGTTCAGCCGCCGCGCGGTTTCCGAAACATTGTGGCCGCACAATTCATAGACACGCTGAATATGTTCCCAGCGCACGCGGTCCGCCGACATCGGGTTTTCCGGCGGCTGCGCCTGGGCGTCCGGGGGCGCCATCAGCGCGTTGTAAACATCATCGGCGTCGGCCGGTTTGGCGAGATAATCGGTGGCGCCCATTTTAACCGCGGTGACCGCGGTGGCGATATTGCCGTAGCCCGTGAGCACTATGGCGCGGGTTTCGGGATGGACTTCTTTCAGCACCGCGATGACATCCAGCCCGTTGCCGTCTTCCAGACGCATATCGACGACCGCATAGTCCGGCGGTGCTTTTCGAATATGCGCCAGACCTTGCGCCACGGTTTCGGCCAACGCTACGGAAAAACCGCGAGATTCCATCGCCCGGCCGATGCGCTGGAGAAACGGCCTGTCGTCATCGACGATCAGCAATGTGGGCGTTGCCGCCTGTTTGTCCTGAGTTTCCATCGTCTTTTCAACTTACCATCCCGGCAGATAAAAAAACAATTATACGGACACTGGCGCGGCGGCTTCGCCCGCGTCTTCGATCGCCGCGCGCGGCCAGACAATCGTCACCTGGGCCCCATGCTCAGGGGCTTGCCGGTTGGAAAATTCCAGCCGCGCGCCGGAGCGCTCCAGCAGCGTTTTTGCGATAAAAAATCCAAGCCCCAGGCCATGTTCATGGCCTCCGGTATCGGTCTTATTGGCGGCGCGGGTTGTCACATAAGGTTCGCCGAGCCGGTCGAGGATGGCGGGGGGGATGCCGGGGCCGTCATCGCAGATGGTGATCTCAACCGCGTCACGGTCCCAGCTGGCGCTTATGCCGACCCGGGTTTTTGCAAAGTCGGCGGCGTTTTCGATGAGATTGCCCAGCCCGTATAAAATGCCCGGATTGCGCGAACCCACCGGCTCGCGGGCGCTTTGCGAGTCATCCTTCACGCCAGCGGCGGGGCCTGCCTCGATCTCGATTTCAATATCGAACACACGGTACGGCTCGGCCGCTTCCTCCAGCAAATGGCTGATCGGCATGCGCGAGTAAATTGCGTCCGGTTCATCGGCGCCGGTGGTGAGTTTCGCAAGTATCTCCCGGCAGCGCCCGGTCTGCGATTTCAGCAGGGTGAGATCGTCGCGCTGCGGGCTGTCCGGGGGCAGATCGCGCAACAATTCGGTCGCCACCACGGCGATGGTGGAGAGCGGCGTGCCAAGCTCATGCGCGGCCGCCGCGGCGAGGCGGTCGAGGGCCGACATGGATTGCTCGCGCAACAAAACCGTTTCGGTGGCGGCCAGCGCGGCCGACATCTGCCGCGCTTCCTTGGCGATGCGCTGGGAAGTGAGGGCAAAGAAGATGACGCCGGAGACCAGCGCCGCCCAGACGCCGAAAATATAAATCAGCGGCAGGGAGAGCGATTCCCCCGGACGCCAGGGCAGGGGGAGATGAAACAGGCCGAGCGCGGTAATGCAGCTGATGGCGAGAAGCCCGAGAAACAAGGTATGGCGGACCGGCTGCTTGGAGGCCGAGACCGAGACCGGCGCGATAATCAGGACGGCGAACGGATTTTGCAGACCGCCGGTGAGATAAAGCAGCGCCGTCAATTGCAGCACGTCATAGGCCAGCATGGCCGTTGCATATCGGCTCTTGAGCCACAGGCGGGCCGAATAGCGAATGCGCAAAAAGATATTGAGCAAACCCGATAGCGCGATGATGGCGGCGCAGGCAGGCAGCGGCAATTCAAAACCAAAGCCGAAATACACCACCGCGACGGTGACCGCCTGGCCTGACACCGCGATCCAGCGCAGCCGGACGATGGTCCTGAGCCGCAGCAGGCCGGTATGGTCTTCGCTTTTCATTGGCGGGACGGGCCCCATGGCGGGGTTCATTTCAATGCTTTGCGGTTGACACGCGCGCTTGGATTGGAAACCCATAGGCGCGGCACATGCCGCACGCAACCATGAAGAGAAGAGTTTTCCGCCATGAAAAGGCACTCGCTGCTGCTTTTGGGTTTCATCATTCTCGCTTGCGGCCTCGCCGCGCTTGCCATCGGCAAGCGGCGCGGCATGTCTGAAGGACAAGTGATCGTCACCGGCAAGGCGCTGATCGGCGGCCCGTTCAATTTAACCGATCACACCGGCAAACGCGTCACCGAAAAGGATTTTGCGGGCAAATTCACGCTGGTCTTTTTCGGCTACACATCCTGCCCCGACATCTGTCCGGCGGAATTGCAGGTCATATCCGCGGCCCTCGATCAGCTCGGAGAAAGGGCAACAAACGTGACGCCGCTGTTCATTACCGTAGACCCGGAACGCGACACCGTCAAAAAAATGGCCGGCTATGTCGGCAATTTTCACGAGCGCCTGGTCGGTCTGACGGGCAGTGCGGAAGACATACGCGCAGTCGTGAAGACCTACCGCATCTATTCCGGCAAGGTGGATGACGGCCACTCAAGCAGTGATTATCTGTTCGACCACTCCAGCGTCGTCTATCTGATGAGTCCATCGGGAGAATATCTCGCCCACTTCGCCTATGGCACCGGTGTTGATAAGATGGCGAAAGGCATCGCCAAATTCCTTTGATGTTGCACCGCAACACCACTTCGCCTATATGACACTGCACTGCAACATGAACGGGCTTGTCCGGGCCCGTGCACCGTTTCGTGAAGGAATCCGTTCTTGCCCCTGTATCAGCTGTTTGAATTGAACCATGCGGCCATAATGCCGGCGCGGGTCCTGTCGGACGCGGCCCGGCTCGCGCTTAGCCATCCGCTCAACCCGCTGGCGCATACGCCAATGGGCCGCTCTGTCGCGGCGGCGTGCGAGATGTTCGAGCGTGCGACACGGCGCTACGCCAAGCCGTCTTTCGCGATTACACACACCCAGGTGGAGGGCCACAGCGTGCCCGTGCATGAGGAAGTTGCGTGGCGCAAACCGTTTTGCACGTTGCGTCATTTCCGCCGCGAATTGCCCCGGGACAATCGTGGAAATGACACAAAACTGCTGATCGTGGCGCCCCTGTCGGGCCACTATGCGACGCTGTTGCGCGGCACGGTCGCGGCCATGCTGCCGCGCCATGACGTCTACATCACCGACTGGACCGACGCCCGCATGGTGCCGGTGATGCAGGGCACATTCGATCTCGACGATTATATCGACACTCTGCTCGCACTGTTCGCGCTGTTCAAGGGCGACATTCATGTGCTGGCCGTGTGCCAGCCCTCGGTGCCCGTGCTCGCCGCGGTTGCGCTTATGGAAGCGGACGGCAACCGCCACACGCCGCACTCCATGACCCTGATGGGCGGTCCGGTGGACACGCGGATCAACCCGACGCAAATCAACGCTCTGGCCGGGCAGCACTCCATCGACTGGTTCGCCCGCCACGTCATCATGCAGGTGCCGTGGCCGCATCCAGGCGTCTGCCGTGCGGTTTATCCAGGCTTCCTGCAACTCGGCGGTTTCATGACCATGAATCTCGACCGGCATATGGGCGCGCACAAAGAGTTGTTCCGGCATCTGGTCGAGGGCGACGGGGAGTCGGCGGACAAACAGCGCGGCTTTTACGACGAGTATCTGGCGGTCATGGATATGGATGCGGCGTTTTACCTGCAAACCGTGGACACGGTGTTTATCCGCCATGCCTTGCCCAGGGGCGAGATGACCCACAGGGGCAGGCCGGTCGACCCGTCGAAGATCAAACACACCGCACTTATGACCGTCGAGGGAGAAAAGGACGACATTTCAGGCGTTGGCCAGACCGAGGCCGCGCACGCGCTGTGCACCTCCCTGCCGCAAGCAAAGCGCGCGCATTATCTGCAAAAAGGCGTGGGCCATTACGGCGTCTTCAACGGCTCGCGCTTCCGCGCCGAAATCGCCCCCAGGATTTCGGACTTCATCGAAACCCATCAGGGCGGCGGGAACGCAATCAAGGCTGCGAAGCGCGAAGCCGCATCTGCGTGATAGGCTGGCGGCAGCAATGATTCGCCAGCCAGAGCCAATCGATGTTTTCACGCCGCAGGGAAGAAACTTTTCACCTCACCACCCCCGGGCTCGATGCGCCGGTGCTGGTACGGCGCAATCCGCGCGCCCGGCGGCTCTCGCTTAGCGTCAACGAGGCGCGGCGCGGCGCGGTGCTGACCGTGCCGCGTAATACCAGTCTCGAAGAAGCCGGCAATTTCCTCGCCCAACATTTCGCGTGGCTGCAAAAACGCCTCTCCGCCTTGCCGCACCCCGCGCCGTTCGGCGACGGGAGTGGCGTGCCGTTGCGCGGGAGCAACCATGTGTTGCGCTTCATGCCAAACGCAAGGAAGCGCGGCGTCGTCTGGATTGAGACGCAAACCGGTCTTCCGCACATCTGCGTGGCGGGGGCTATAGAACATGCGCCGCGCCGCCTCAAGGACTGGCTGAAGCGCCAGGCGCGGGAGGAATTGTCTGAACGGTGCGCGGTCCATGCCGCGTTTCTCGGCGTCAAACCGGGGCGCATCGCCGTCCGCGACCAGTCGACCCGCTGGGGCTCGTGCTCGCCGGGCGGCGTGCTGTCCTTCTCCTGGCGGCTGATCCTCGCCCCGGCCCATGTGCTCGATTATCTCGCCGCCCATGAAGTCGCGCATTTACGCGAGATGAACCACGGTGCGCGCTTCTGGGAACTGGTGCGCGAGACTTGTCCGGCGATGGATGAAGCCAAAGCCTGGCTGAAGCAGAACGGCGCGCAACTGCACCGCTACGGCGCCCATATTCCCCCTGCCCCAACGCGGGGAGGGGAGTATTGGGCGAACCTCCCCTTCAAGGGTTGGGGAGGTGTCACACCCTAGCCCCTCGGCGAAATCACGCCCAGCACGCGTTGAAAGAAGGAGCGCTTTGCCTGGCCGGCAGGGGCGGCCGGTTTGCGTTGCGCCAGCACCGGCGCGGACATGCCTGGCAGGGGGGCAGGGCGGGTGTTGCGATGGGCTACCGCCATGATGGACTTCCAGATTTGCGCCGGCAGCGTGCCTCCGGTGACGC
The DNA here is from genome assembly GCA_022567275.1 of Pseudomonadota bacterium. GTDB lineage: Bacteria > Pseudomonadota > Alphaproteobacteria > Rhizobiales > Methyloligellaceae > UBA2767. The sequence continues at coordinate 6,781 of JADFHH010000088.1, forward strand.
GCTTCATCGGTGCGCCGTCGTCATTGCCGACCCACACGCCCGCCACAAAACGCGCCGTGTAACCGACGAACCAGGCGTCGCGGAAATTTTGCGTGGTGCCGGTTTTCCCCGCCGCCGGGAGGCCGGACAGTGCGGCGCGTTTGCCGGTGCCCGAAACCATGACCTCACGCAGCAT
>JADFHH010000089.1 GCA_022567275.1 Pseudomonadota bacterium
TCGGCGTGAAATTATTCCCCTCATATCCACCGACGGTGCAAAATTGTTCAGCCGTAGCGCTAGAGGACCCCGATGCATATAACGCATCTTCATGACTTGAATTGGCTTGGACCGCACACCCGACTGAAACAAGAGTGGCTCCTCCTTGAATATTGATCGCCCTCTTCACTGTCTTGTTGAGGGAGAGGATGCAGATTGGTGACGCTTTATTGGTTACTGCCGTCGAGGTCACGCCGACATCGATCTGGTCAATGCTTATCACGCCCAGGAGAACCGTTTTTACTGAAATACCGGCACTGACCGTAACAGTATCCTCACCCGTAGATGTGTCATGATAGATCGATATGCTTGCCGTCGGCATGCTGGCTAATGCCTTGATGGACCAGTTCGCCTCAAATATCTTTTGGCCAAGTTCAATCCTCTCGCTCTCAGTAAGATTTGTGGTGGCCGCTACGGCCAGCGCCGTCGCATCTAGGGCAGCCTGTGTCTCTGTTTTGACGCCAAGCGCTTGTCCATAGTCGATTGCCATGCCCATAAAACCTAACATCGGGACAAGCAGGAGTCCAAACAGGATCGCGGTGACGCCGCTTTGGTTGCGCCAAAAGCGCTCTATATCATGAGCTAGGCGCCGAATTTGGTTTTTCATGACAAATGTCTCACTACTTTAAAAAATAGTACGAAAATATCGCATGGATGTCTAAAGTTTTTCGTACAGCACGTAATTTTAATTACATAAGGTTAACAGAATATACTTAGTCGAACGTGAACAATACAGTTTTCATGCCGCGACCGGTTTTGGCTGCAATCGGCTAGCGATGGCGACGAGACATAATAAAAACCTCAGCCACTTGAGGAGGAGGTGGAAGTTGTAGCCGGCGGCGGCGAGGATGGCGTTGATGGCGTCGCCTTGGCTGTGAGCGAGGTAGTTGCGGTCCATACGGTGCTCGTTCTTGATGTGGCCGATGACCGGTTCGACTGCCGCCCGGCGCCTCAGCTCTCGTTTGATCGTCGGCGTTATGCGGCGCTTCTGGCCTGTGGTGAAGACCGCGAACTTGTGGCTCAATGGCGCGTTGTGGCCGCGGTATCCGGCATCTGCCAGGATGCGCTCGATCTTGGCCCCGAGGGTGCGCTCCATATCGGGGATGACGGTTTCGAGCGTGTGTCCGTCATACGGATTGCCGGGCAGCGCCATGGCATGCAGGGCGAACTGGCCGCCCCTGGAGCGCTTGAGCGTGGTGGCGATCGAGACCTTGACGCCGAACTCGTAAGGCGCACGCGCCTTGCCTTTGCCAATGCACTCCACTTCGGGGGCATGCAGGGAGTAGACTTTCTTGCCGCGCTGTCTGCGCTTTTGTCCGAGAACCCGGCCGGCCAGATGCAAGGGCCGGGTGAATATCTCCTCAAGATCGTCATCGCCGGCGATCCGGCGCGAGATGTCGCGGATGGTGCGCCCCAGATAGGTCCTGAGTGTGCGCAGAGACCGGTTTGCCCGCTTGAACTGCTTGGCATGGGCATAGCGCTGATGCTTGATCAGCGCCCGTTTGCCTACCCGCACATAAGACTGCCGCAGGTTCACTCCGGTCTTCCTGGCCAAGACGACAAGGCGCTCGCGGGCCCGGTGAAGGAGCTTGGCATCGGTCGGGAACATCACGTTCTTGGATTGAACCGTGGTATCGACGATGACCCGGCGTGTGTCCTGGGGTTTCATCGCCCCGGTCTTGACCGCCACACTCAGGCTTTCCTGCAACAGGGCCGCAATCCGCTCCTCGCCCATGCGCTGGCGCCAGCGGGTCATTGATGAGCGCTCGAACGGCAATTCATGGCAAAAGAACTCTTCGCCGCACAAATATTGAAAATACGGGTTCTCCACCCAGCGGGCGCAGACATCCTCGTCGGACAGATCGAAAGTGTATTTGAGTATCGCCAGCCCGGCCATCAACCGGGTCGGCAGCGGCGGCATGCCCGGGCCGTCGCTATAGACCTCGCCGAAGCGATGTTCCAGAAACGGCCAATCGATGGTGTCCGCCAGCCGCACCAGTTCATGGGCCATGTTGAGTATCTGATCGAGCCTCGAGCGGAACAGATCCTGTTCATTTGTGTTGCGGCGTTCGGGTGGTCTGGACATAGCGAATCATCCCTGTTGATCTCTCGTACGGGGAGTGAATCACGTCTGGAAATGAAAGTGAATCGCAAAATCAAATTGCAAGGAAACACCGGGTAACCCAATGATTTCTTGCAGAACAGAGCGCCACAATTCGTGACTTCATTCAGCCATATCAATGGCTTGAAGATAGTTCACAGGGGACGGATTATCTTCGCTGATCCAGTCTTCAAGGCATTCGGGAAACAATGTGCTCTGGGAACGACACACACCTTCAATAAATCGCTTCATCAAACCCTCCCGCCAAAGAACGAGAGAATCATAACATCTCAGGCGTTTTTACACAGCCAAGGTCAACTCCTGCCGATCCAGCAAGGCATCCGGAGCGGCAGCTCCTGAGCGTATAGCGGCCAAACCAGCATCCAATGGCAGCTCTACCCCTGACAGCAGCCGTAAATCGGTAAGCGTCCGGTGATGCCCACCTGGACTGACGGACCAAGTGCCCGTTACGCTCAGTGCTGAGCGTAACGCCACGGCATGAGTTCGTCCAGTTTTGTGATCTTGTGGTCGGCGATGCGGGTCAGCGTGTCGGTGAGCCAGGCTTGCGGATCAACGCCGCTGAGCTTTGCCGTTTCGATCAGCGTATAGGCGATGGCGGCTGATTTACCGCCGCGTTCAGAGCCCATGAAGAGATAATTTTTTCTGCCCAGAGCTATGGGTCTCATGGATCGCTCGGCGGTATTGTTATCGAGCTCCAGAAAACCGTTTTCCAGATATGGCCTCAGACGCTTCATGCGTGTCAGGGCATAGCGAATGGCTCCGGCCAGCGGCGACTTGCCAGAGATTTTGGGAAGCTGAGCGGCGAGCCATGCTTCCAGATCATCGAAGACGGGTTTGGCTTTTTCCCGCCTGATCTTCACCCGTTCATCCGGCGGCCGGCCGCGAGCCTGTTTTTCGACCCCATAAAGCTTGGCAATCCGCAGAACCGCTTCCCCGGCGATAGCTGAGCTCTGAGACTTGTGCACATCGACGAACTTACGCCGGATATGGGCCATGCAGGTAAACCTGGTTCTGGCGCTGCTCGGCGATGCGCGGATCGATTGGCGGCGGTTTTTATCGGATGCCGTTCTTCACCCCTGGACCGCCGGATTGATGGTCACCGGGATGCTGGTCACGACCCTGGCCCCGACCGCTCTGCATCTGGGTTACGCGCTGGGCGGTACGCTGTTTCAATTTAGCCCGCGCGCCAGGGCCGCCGCCGATCTGATCCCCGCGCCACGTGGGAGATGGAAGACAGTCGCCGATCGCCATCAGGTCACACGGACGCTGATCTACCGTAAATTCTGGCGCTTAATTGCTATGATTCTTGCAAACGCAGCGATCCTCGGGCTGCTATGGCTGTTGATAACATGGACCGCCTCCGTGGGATGGACGCTGCGCAATGTCGCCTATTGCGCCACGGCGTGGGGCTACGAACATTGTCCATTGTTCTAATCGCCGATTTCACGCCGCATGATTTTGCTTTAGGCTCCCGGGGAAACCGAGGCTCACATGGTCATCTTGAACAAAATCTACACCCGCACCGGCGATGACGGGACCACCGCGCTTGGCTCCGGCAAACGGCTGCCAAAACATCACCCGCGTATCGCCGCGTTCGGCGCGGTCGATGAAACCAACGCCGCCATCGGCGTGGCGCGGCTGGAGCTGGAGGACGCCCACGCGCAGATAGACTTAATGCTGGAGCGCATTCAGAACGATTTGTTCGATCTGGGCGCCGATCTGTGCGTGCCTGAGAATGGCGAACGAGCGGAAGGCGCGCTGCGTATCATTGCGTCCCAGGTGAAACGTCTCGAAGCGGAAATCGATGAGTTGAACGCTGCGCTGCAACCGTTGCGCTCATTCGTTTTGCCCGGCGGCACCCGCGCGGCGGCCGCGCTGCATGTGGCGCGCACCGTGTGCCGGCGCGCCGAGCGGGGGATGGCGCAACTCGCCGTCATGAAAGATGAGACGGTGGGAGAAGCGGCGCTGCATTATATCAACCGCCTGTCGGATTTATTGTTCGTGGCCAGCCGTTATGTGAATGACAAAGGCAAGACCGACCGGCTCTGGACCCCGGGCGAAAATCGTTAGCGAAATGTTCGTCCCGCTCCACGATGCCAATCCGCTAACGTCCATCTCCTTTCAATATGTGACCGTCGGCCTGATCGCGCTCAATGCCGCCATCTATCTGCTGTTCGGAACGCAACTGATCTTATCCGGCCAGAACACTCTGATGGATTTCACGCTGATTCCGGTCGAGTTCTTCGCCGGAGCGGCAGCACCCTCATCGCGCCTCCCGGCGCTGGACGCCCCGCTGTTTAGCCCCGGGCGCTTCACCATCGTCAGCTATATGTTCCTCCATGGCGGCTTCCTTCATTTACTCGGCAATATGGCGTTTCTGTGGGTGTTCGGCGACAATGTCGAGGACGCCATGGGGCATATCCGGTTTCTCCTGTTTTATTTGATGTGCGGCATTTTCGCCGGGCTTACGCATAGTTTGATATTGCCGGATTCGGATATCCCCGTGATCGGCGCCAGCGGCGGCGTGGCGGGGATTGTCGCGGCTTATCTGATGCTCCATCCAAAGGTTAAAATATGGGTACTGGTGCTGTGGCGTATTCCGTTGCGGATCCCCGCCGCCTGGGTGCTCGGCTTCTGGATCGCGTTGCAGCTGTTCAGCGCGCTGTCCTCGTCAGGGGGAAACACCGCCTGGTGGGCCCATGTCGGCGGTCTGGCCGCGGGGGCTGCGCTGATTCTCATTATGCGCAGGCCCGGCGTGGCGCTGTTCGACCGGACGCCGGGCGGGGCGTGAGGGCGCGCGATTGGGTGTGCTGGAATGCTTACTTGCGCAGTATTGACTTGCCGCTATGGTAAGAAGTATTTTCCGCGCGCGATTTCGCTAATCGCCGGTAATCGCTCAGGGGGAGTTGTCATGAAGGTCCTGGTCGCAATCAAAAGGATCGTCGACTTTAACGTCAAGATCCGGGTCAAGACGGATGGCTCGGGGGTCGATCTCACCAATGTGAAAATGTCCATGAACCCGTTTGACGAGATCGCCGTCGAGGAGGCGATCCGGCTGAAAGAAGCCGGTCATGCGCAAGAGATCGTCGCCGTCTCGATCGGCCCGCAAAAGGCGCAGGAAACAATCCGCACCGCACTCGCCATGGGCGCCGACCGGGGCATCCTTATCCTGACCGATGACGCGGTTGAACCGCTGGCCGTCGCCAAGCTCCTGAAAGGCGTCGTCGAGGCCGAATCCCCCGATCTGGTGATTCTTGGCAAGCAGGCCATCGATGACGATTGCAACCAGACGGGGCAGATGCTGTCGGCGCTTCTCGGCTGGCCACAGGGCACGTTCGCGTCCAAGCTGGAACTGGACAACGGCAAGGCGCGGGTCACGCGCGAGGTCGATGGCGGGCTGCAAACGGTGATTTTGAATATGCCCTGTATCGTCACCACCGATCTCAGGCTCAACGAACCGCGTTACGCCTCATTACCGAACATCATGAAGGCCAAGAAAAAGCAGATCGAGGAAAAGACGCCGGGCGACTATGGCGTCGACATTACGCCACGGCTGAAAATCCTCAAAACCACCGAACCGGCATCGCGCAAGGCGGGAGAAATAGTCGCCAATGCGGCCGAGCTGGTGGAGAAACTGACAAACGAAGCAGGTGTGATCTGATGGGCGTTTTGCTGGTCGCCGACCATGATAATGCCGCGCTCAACGCGGCAACCGCCAAAACCATGAGCGCCGCGCAGGCGATTGACACAAACGTCGATATTCTGGTGGCGGGCAAGGGGTGCGCCGGCGTGGCGGATGCGGCCGCCGCGATTTCCGGCGCAGCCAGGGTGCTGCTCGCCGACGCGTCGCATCTGGAACACCATCTGGCGGAGGACATGGCGGCGCTGATCGAACCGCTGGCGAAGCAATATGACGCGATCCTCGCGCCCGCGACCACTTGCGGAAAAAATTACATGCCGCGGCTCGCGGCCCTGCTGGATGTGGCGCAAATTTCCGATATCACTGCGGTCATATCCGCCGATACCTTTGAACGCCCGATTTATGCAGGCAACGCCATGCAGAGCGTGCAATCGCTCGATGCGATCAAAATCATTACCGTGCGCGCCACGACTTTTCCCGCTGCTGAAGCGAACGGCAGTGCGGCGATCGAGACAATCGACGCCGGCGCGCCGTGCGGGCTGTCGCAATTTGGCGGTGATGAGTTGTCCTCTTCCGACCGGCCCGAGCTGACCGCCGCGCGCGTGGTCGTGTCGGGCGGGCGGGCGCTGGGTTCAGCGGAAAATTTCAGCAAATATATCGAACCGCTGGCCGGCCAGTTGAACGCGGCCGTTGGCGCCAGCCGCGCGGCGGTGGACGCGGGCTATGTTCCGAACGATTATCAGGTGGGACAAACCGGCAAGGTCGTGGCGCCGGAGCTTTATATCGCGATCGGCATTTCCGGCGCCATCCAGCATCTGGCCGGCATGAAGGATTCAAAAGTGATCGTCGCCATCAACAAGGATGAGGAAGCGCCGATTTTCCAGATCGCGGATTATGGTCTGGTGGGGGATTTGTTTGTCATCCTGCCCGAGCTTCAATCGGAACTCGAGAAACTGGCCCCTTGACCGTGGAGTGACAAGAGCATGAGCATCAAGAAAGTAGGCGTGGTTGGAGCCGGGCAGATGGGCAATGGCATCGCCCATGTGATTGCCTTGGCCGGGTATGACGTGGTGTTGAACGATATCGATCCGGCGCGCATCGACGAAGCGCTGGCCACCATCAACGGCAATCTGTCGCGC
>JADFHH010000090.1 GCA_022567275.1 Pseudomonadota bacterium
GCCGGTTGCCATAGGGTGCGTTGGCGTGATCGCCGAGATAGACAAGTTGCAGATGGGGAAACCGGCGCACCAGGACGCGGAATATGGTGAGGCCGCCATGGCCGGAATCGAACAGTCCAATCATTGCCTGTAACGTTCATGCCGGATCGTGAAAATTACTCGGCCGCTTCGGAACTCCGGTCAGGTATCGCCACGCCCTCGAAAACCTTGAGGGCGTCGAGTTCCGGCGTCGACACGATATTGTAGCCGCAATCGGCGTAATGCACCTCGCCGGTCACCGCGCCCGAGAGATCCGACAGCAGATACAGCGCCGCGCCGCCCACTTCATCGAGATGGGGGTTGCGCTTGAGCGGCGAATGCGCTTTTTGAAAATTGAAGATCGAACGGGCGTCGGAAATGGCGGCGCCGGCAAGGGTGCGCATGGGACCGGGCGAGAGCGCGTTGACGCGGATGCCGCGGGCGCCGAAATCCACCGCGAGATAACGCACGCTGGCTTCGAGCGCCGCCTTGGCCACGCCCATCACATTATAACAAGGGACCACGCGCGACGCGCCGCCAAAACTCAAGGTGAGCATCGAGCCGCCATCATTCATCAATTCCGCCGCGCGCTTGCAAACCTCGGTGAAGGAGAAACAGGAGATCACCATGGTGCGCACAAAATTGTCGCGGCTGGTGTCGGCGTAGCGGCCGCTCAGCTCGGTGCGGTCGGAAAAGGCCAGCGCGTGCACCACGAAATCGAGCGACCCCCATTTGTCGCCAATGATCTTGAACACATTGTCGACGCTGGCGAGATCTTCCACATCGCAGGATTCAATAATTTTGGACCCGACGGATTCAGCGAGTGGAATGGCGCGCCGTCCAAAGGCATCGCCCTGATAGGTGAAGGCCAGTTCAGCGCCCTGCCCGGCCAGTACCCGGGCGATGCCCCAGGCGATCGACCGGTTGTTGGCGACGCCCATGACAAGCCCCTTCTTGCCGGCCATCAGCGGTCCGGGGGACGCGATGTCAGTGTCTGTCATTTATGCTAAGCTGGTTACCAGCCCCTTTGTTTGCACCTTAAAAAACTATCCGTCATAGCGTTTGAAAACGAGCGTGGCGTTGGTGCCGCCAAACCCAAATGAGTTGGACATGATGCAATCGATCTGAGCATTGTCCTCGCGTTCACGCAGGATTGGCATATCCGCCATGTCCGGGTCCAACTCTTCGATATTCGCCGACTCGCACAAAAAGCCGTTGTTCATCATCAACAGCGAATAGATGGATTCCTGCGCCCCCGTGGCCCCAAGAGAATGGCCGGTCAGCGATTTTGTGGCGCTGATTTTTGGAATGTCATTGCCGAAAACCTCACGGATCGCCTCGATTTCGCGTATATCGCCCACCGGCGTGGAGGTGCCGTGCGGATTGATATAATCGACTTTGCAGTCCAGATCCTTCATCGCCATGCGCATGCAGCGCACGGCGCCCTCACCCGAGGGCGCGACCATGTCGAAGCCGTCGGAGTTGGCGCCATATCCGGCGATCTCGCCATGGATTTTCGCGCCCCTGGCCCTGGCGTGCTCAAGTTCCTCCAGTACCAGCACACCGGCGCCCCCGGCGATGACGAAGCCGTCGCGGTTGGCGTCGAATGCGCGGCTCGCCTTGGCCGGTGTGTCGTTGAATTTCGAGGACAGGGCATTCATGCCGTCGAACAGGACCGACAAACCCCACTCGAGTTCTTCGGAGCCGCCGGCGAAGACGATGTCCTGCTTGCCCCACTGGATCATTTCCGCACCATTGCCGATGCAGTGCGCGGAGGTGGAACAGGCCGAGGAGATGGAATAGTTCACGCCCTTGATGTGAAACGGCGTGGCCAGGGTGGCGGACGCGGTCGAGCACATGGCCTTGGGCACCACGAAGGGGCCAACCTTCCTGGGACCGCGATTGCGGGTGGTGTCCGCCGCCTGGATGATGGCCTTGGTGGACGGCCCGCCCGAACCCATGATGAGACCGGTTCGCTCGTGGGACACCTCATTCTCTTCCAGGCCGGAATCCTGGATCGCCTGCTCCATGGCGATATAGTTCCACGCCGATCCGGCGCCCATGAACCGGCGCACTTTCCGGTCCAGCGCGTCTTCCCAGTCGAGTTGCGGCGCGCCATACACATGGGAGCGGAACCCCATTTCGGCATAGTCATCCGACCTCACGATACCGGATTTGGCCTCACGCAGGGATGCCGTCACTTCCTGGGTGTTGTTTCCGATAGATGAAACGATCCCCATACCGGTGACCACCACTCGTCTCATATAAAATGTCCTCTTACCGCTAGGCGCCTTGGGTGGAATCCTGAAATAAACCCACGCGTAAATTGTCAGCTTTATAAATCACGTCACCGTCGAGCCTGAGCACGCCATCGCCGATGCCAAGGGTGAATTTTCGCCGTATCACACGCTTCAACTCAACCACATATTCGATCCTTGTTGCGCTCGGCTCAACGATGCCGCTGAATTTGACCTCGCCGACGCTCAGCGCACGGCCCCTTCCCGGTGCGCCGAGCCAGCCAAGGAAAAACCCCAGCATTTGCCACAGCGCGTCAAGGCCGAGACAACCCGGCATAACCGGATCGCCCTTGAAATGACAGGGGAAAAACCAATGGTCCGGCCTGATTTCGAATTCCGCGACAATCAGGCCCTTGCCATGCTCGCCGCCCTCTTCCTCTATTCGCGAGATGCGGTCGAACATCAGCATTGGCGGCAACGGCAATTGCGCATTGCCCTGGCCGAAAAGCTCGCCGCGGGCACAGGCAAGCAATTCTTCATATTCGTAGCTCGAACGGCGTTCGGACATTGTGGTCGTATCCTCGGCGCGTGGGCGGCGAATCCGGTTACTCGTTGATCCGCTCATTCCCTAACATACTCGGTTCAGCATCAAAAGCCTGATGCCGCGCGGGAGTTTGATGTTGGGATCAGCCATGGTGGATAGCGAGTATTGCCCACTGGCGCGGAAGACGATAGGGTACACCCTGGTTTGAGTTGAACTGGGAAGGCTACCACGGTTATGAAGAATGTCCCCGATATACTTCGCCAATCGGGTCTGCGCCCCACGCGCCAGCGCGTGGCGCTGGCGGAGTTGCTGTTCGCCAGAGGCGACCGGCATCTGACGGCCGAACGGTTGCATGAAGAGGCGGTCAGCAACGACGTGCCGGTTTCGCTGGCGACCGTATACAATACGCTGCATCAGTTCACCGAAGCCGGGCTGCTGCGCGAAGTGGCGGTGGAAGGCGCAAAAACCTATTTTGACACCAACACGTCAAATCATTGCCATTTCTTCTGCGAGCGCGATGGCGTCCTCATCGACATCCCGACCGAAGGGTTGAGCGTGGAGGGAATACCCGAACCGCCCGAAGGCATGGAAGTGTCGCGCGTGGATGTGCTGGTGCGGCTGGTGGACAAGCAATGACGAAGACGAGTCGTGTTCTTGAGCATTTAGTAAACTATACGTGTATATTCAATGAAAATAAGTGAGATTACGCGCTAAGGTTCGGACCCTAGCTAATCAGCTTTTGCGCGATCGTCGCCACATGGTGGCCCTGGAAGCTTGCCAGGTTCAGCTCTTTTTGCGACGGCTGGCGCGAGCCGTCCGGTGCGGCGATCGTCGCCGCGCCGTATGGCGAGCCGCCGCGCACTTCCGAAACATCCGCCAGATCGGGCGCGGAATAGGGCAGGCCGACGATAATCATGCCGTGATGCAGCAGCGTGTGGTGGAACGAGGTGATGGTCGTCTCGCCGCCGCCGCCGGTGCCGGTCGATGTGAATACGGAGCCGATTTTTCCGATCAGCGCGCCCTGGGCCCACAGCGCGCCGGTCTGGTCGAGGAAATTTCGCATCTGCGAGGACATGTTGCCAAAGCGCGTCGGCGTTCCGAAGATGATCGCGTCGAACTCTTTCAAATCGTCGGGGACAAGAATTTGCGCGGGCTGCTCGACCTTCATGCCCGAGGACCGCATGGCCTCTTCCGGCATCAGCTCGGGCACGCGCCGCACCTGCACTTCCGCCCCCTCGACGGCGCGCGCGCCGGTGGCGACCGCATAGGCCATGGTTTCGATATGCCCGTAGGAGCTGTGATAGACGATCATGATTTTCGGTGCGCGTGCCATATGCTGTTCCCGGCGGTCTTCAAGAGCTAGGGTAAGGACCCGGCGCATCGCAAGTCGAATCGCCGCACAACTTAAACCACGTAAGCGGATGGCGTGAAATACCAAAGTGACGAGCTTCCATGACCAATCCTGAATTTACCCTGCGCCCGGAGCGCGCCGAGGATGAACCGGCCTTGAGAGAGCTGGCTGAAGCGATTTTCGGCCCCGGCCGGTTTGCCCGCACCCCCTACCGGGTGCGCGAGGGGGCGGCTGTTGCCGGGGAGCTCAGCGTGACCGCCTGGTGCGGCGATGAACTGGCCGGTTCGATCCGTTTTACCGCCATACGCATCGGCGCGGCGGGCGGGGCGCTGCTGCTCGGTCCGCTGATGATCGGGGCGAAATGGGCCGGCAAGGGCTGCGGACGCGCGCTGATCGAACAGGGCCTGACGCTTGCGCGCGAACGCGGGACCGCATTGGTGCTGCTGGTTGGCGATGTTCCCTATTATGAACGCTTCGGGTTCCGGCGCGTGCCGCCCGGGCGGATTACATTGCCGGGACCGGTGGACCCGGAGCGTTTACTGGCGGTTGAGTTGAAACCCGGCGCGCTGCGGGACTATGAAGGCCCGGTTCAGGGGGAGCAGGATGGGTCAAGCTAAACGAAAAATGGGGAGTGTCTCGGTTTGAAATTGGCCGCTATGCGCTAAGGACGGACGTGTGGAGCCGAGGCGCCTTATGCCGGCTGGATAGCGGAACGGACATTGCAAGGGAGCAACTCGTACAACCGTAGTTGACCCAACGCGGACATGAAGCCTCTCGTAATCGACTTCCGCTTTCAGAGATAAAGCGTGAGCCATATTGTTTTCTCTTGCGCTTGGCTCCGGCAGCCCATATATAAACCACTGGCGCGCCGAGAAGTTGGATAGGCGTACCCTCTCAAGTTATCAGGTTAGACGACTACCATTTATGGACTGCCGACTTTTCCCGACATCTTCGAGACCTTTGCAGGGCGTGGCGCTGGACGGTGCTGCGCACTCCGAATATCCAATACATACTGACGGGAAAGGAAATCCCCATGGCCACGAATGGCACTGTAAAATTTTTTAATCACTCACGCGGCTTCGGCTTTGTTACGCCGGAAGACGGTAGCAAAGACGTTTTTATCCATGCGACCGCACTTGAGGCAGCTGGTATTCCGAGCATCGATGAAGGCGACAAGATCACCTTCGACATCGAAGACGACCAGCGCGGCCGCGGCAAGCAGGCAGCCAACGTACAGCTTGCTCAATAATCTCTTCCATTAGAGTTTGAGATTTCAAACCGCCGGGGCTACGGCCCTGGCGGTTTGGACATAGGGAAATTTGTTTTAAAATGCTCTCCAGACCCGAACAACGAGACGCGCCGCTGCAGGATGACAATTCTGCGAAACCTGTTGTTGAGCGCGAGGAAGAGCCAAAGACCAGGAAGTGTCTGGTTTGCCAGTCGCCATTTCCAAGTGCCTGGGCTGGCGAACGCATTTGCCGGCGGTGCAAATCCTCATCATCGTGGCGGAGTGGTGCGCTGAGATAACGGCCTCAAAAGAGGCCCCTCATACTGACTGGACCGCGCACTCAAACATCCTCAACACACACCAGAAGCAATAATCGCACAATCAGGAGGCCGAGTACTCTCGTCGCCTCCGGCACAGCCACGCATAGGCTTCCTCAAGCACATCATCTGAGGCAACTTCGGCAAGGATCGTCATGGGGCAGATAATGCGTGATTTTGCCGATGAAAGGCACTTTTTGGAGGTGGCATGAAGGTCTGGTTCTGCCACAACCCTGTCGTAACCGCCAACCCGTCTCGATGTCCGCTATCCGATCCAGGAACAGACTCAACCCCGCTGCGGATGTTTCGTCTGCTACGGGTCAAACCGAGACACACCCGAAAAACGCCCTAACGCCCTTCGCGGAACCAGGTGAGCGACAGGGCGCCGAGCAGCAGGGCCAGGGCGATGATGCCGGAGAACAGCGGAATCAGGCGCACGCCGCGCGTCACATAGGCGTCGCGCCGCTTGAACCCCATCCAGTTGGCGCCGTGCATCAGCTTGCCCGAGCGCAGCATGGCGAGCCGGGGCAATTTTACCGACGCGGCATCCTTGCCAATCCAGAAAGCCCCGCCGCCGGTTTGCTCGAGGATTGGCCGCACATGCTCGGCGCTCGCGTTCAGCATTGCCAGTTCTTTCGAATTCATCGCGCCCACATGGGCGACGGCGCTCAGCGTGCCGGACTTCAGCCGGTAGACGCCATGGCCGGGCATATCGAGCACTTTTCGCCAGGCGCCCGGACCGGCGGCTTCCAGGGTGACGGTTTGCGTCTTGCCGTCCGGCAGGGTGACTTCAACCGGCGCGACCTCGTCTTTCATCGAATGCCGCTCGATGGTGAGCGCTCCATCGCCGCCCGACGCGCGCAGCATATCCTCTTCCAGATCCGGCTCCTTCATGAGCCAGTGGGCCAGGCGGCGCAGCAGGGCGGTGTAGGGACCCCCCCCCTCATAGCCGCGCGCCCACAGCCAGGCATGGTCCGACAGCAACAACGCCACGCGCCCCTTTTTGATCCGGTTCAGCACCAGCAGCGGCTTGCCGCCCGGACCGTGCATCAGCACATCGCCTTGCGCGTCCTGCGTCTCGATCAGACGGAACCAGCGGCCCCATTGGGGCGGTCCCGATGAACTCTTGCGCAAACTCCGCGTGACCGGATGGCGGAGTCCGGTCTCGGTAATGGCCGGCCGGTAGGGCTGGTCTATCAGCCGCCCGGTGGGGGCG
>JADFHH010000091.1 GCA_022567275.1 Pseudomonadota bacterium
CCATTGGGGCTCGGCGCGAAGCGGAAGACGGGTTGCTCGCTCATTGCTGTTTGTTTTATCCCGGCCTCTGTTGGGTGGCGCAGTTTATTTCGCTCGTAGTTTTTTTCGCTCACGGCTATTCCGCTTCGCGCGCCCCCGCGGAGGCCCCGCCGAAGGAGCTTGTGAATTTTTCGACTACCTATAAATATGGTCCAAAATTTGAAACATCTGAATCCAAAAAGCCTCTGAAAGATACGGTTTCTTGCGCTAATGGGTCTGAAATCGAACAAATATTGCGCATCGTCGCGAGCGCAGAGCTACTGGTGGATAAATTCACAAGCTCCTGCGCGGGGGCAGGCTCTTGACCAGCGGGAAACGCGCGGCCAGCGCCGCTTCAAAGGCGCGGTGATACGGGCCGGTTGGCTCAAAAACAATGCGTGTAACCTGTGCTTTGGAAAGCCACCCAACCAGAGCGCGAAAGCCGCCCGGATCGTTGCTGAATTGGGCGCTAGCGCCATCGCTCAGGCGGTGCACGTCCAAACTATCTTTCGAAATATCAACGCCAATGCTATGGTCTGTCATCTTCTTCCGTGTCCTATGCTTGTCATGCGAGGCAAATGCTCGCGTATCCGTTCAGGCCTCATGGAAAAGACGGCGGTGATCCTACTCTAGAACGGTCCTTTGAAAGACCAAGCTATTCACGATCCAACCGCCGCCACCGTCCGGCATAAATGCCGTGCCGGACGGTGGCTCCCTTTCGCACAGAAGCCAAGAAAAGTCATAAGACAAGCATTACGGGCGGTTCGGCACCAGAATCACGGCCTCGCCGTCCAGCACAGTCTTACCATTCACCTGGCAGTTGCAAGCGAATATCGCGCGGCTCTTTTCCGGCAGCAGCATGGTGACGCGCGCGCTCGCGACAACTTCGTCATTGATTTTGACGGGCGCGCGGAAATTCAGGCTTTGCGAGATATAGATGCAGCCCGGTCCGGGCAATTTGGTGCCGAACACCATGGACAGCAGACTGGCCGTCAGGATGCCGTGGGCAATACGCTGCTTGAAAATTGTGCCGGCGGCGTATTCGTCACTCAGATGCAGCGGATTATGGTCGCCGGATATATCCGCGAAGCACCGGATATCGTCATCGGTGATGCGTTTGGCATGGCTCGCTTCCATACCGACTTCCAGATCCTCGAAATAGTGGCCCTGGCATCCATTGGCGTTTGCCGCACCATTTTTCATACGAGGACTCCTTTTGCGTGGCGATTATTGCGCTGCAACATAGTCGAGGCCGGCAAATGCCGCAACTGCGATAAAGGCCCGGCAGGACGCGGTGTGCGGAAAAGTGCAGCAGTATTTCGAGGTTAACGCATTGTTCAATTCCGCAGCCTATTGTTCCCTTTGTGAGGTTGCACCAGCACACGCGCCCGGGTCGTTTTTGCGGCTGCTCGCCTGTCTGCTGCGCCATGGATGGAAACAGGTTTGACTCAGAGTTTGCCCGATAGGGGGATGGAGAATGTTATGGCGGTAAATCTTTCAACTCCGGTACTGATCGTCGATGATTACAAGACGATGATCCGCATTATCCGCAATTTAATGAAACAGCTTGGTTTTACCGATGTCGACGATGCCGCCGATGGTACCGAGGCGTTGGGTAAAATGCGCCAGAAGAGCTACGGCCTGATCATCTCGGACTGGAATATGGAACCCATGACCGGGTACGAGCTTCTGAAGGAAGTACGGACCGATGAGGTTCTGGCCCGGACGCCATTCATTATGGTGACGGCAGAGTCCAAGACGGAGAATGTCATCGCAGCCAAGAGGGCCGGTGTGAACAACTACATCGTCAAACCGTTCAACGCTGCAACCTTGAAATCCAAGATCGACTCCGTTTTCGGCGAGTAGGATCACCTCAGGGACCTCGTACAGATGCGCCGCCCGTCCGCGGCGCGGCGCATCTGTACGAGGTTCCGGGCCAATACGGGGATTCTTTACGCATGGCTGCACCCAAGCATGCGGCAATACGCAAAGCCGCGAATAACCTGCGCAAAAAAGGCGATATTTCTCTGGTCGACGTTTTGACGCTGGCCGAGGCCTCTATTCACTCGATGAAAACCTTCATCGATAGTCTGGACTCGTCAATCTATAAGGAATTTCGCGAGATCGCGGACTATATTCAAAAGACCAAACAGGAGATTGGCCACTTGCAGGCCCATGATCTGAAATCGAAACATATTCCCGAAGCGGGTCATGAATTGAGCGTTGTGGTCACGACGACGGAAGAGGCGACCACAAAGATCATGGAGTGCGCGGAAGAAATTCTGGACGCCGATACCAGCGATGTGAAAGCTTATAAGGAGCTGGTCGACGGCAAGGTCATGGAAATATTCGAGGCCTGTTCATTCCAGGATCTGACCGGACAACGCATCTCCAAGGTGATCGAAACTCTGGAGCATATCGAAACCCGCGTGGGCCGGTTCGCCTCGGCCATCGGCGCAGATGACAGCAAGGGACCGGTTTCAGAGAAAGAAGCAAAACGCAACAAACGCAAGAAAGACCTGATTCTCAATGGGCCGGCTCTGCAAGGCCAGGGTGTCAGCCAGGACGAAATCGACGCACTTCTCAATTTCTGAAATTAAGGATCGTAATATCTACCACATCAAGCGCTTCTGCGCGGCGACCGGCTTGATGACGCTTTCGGAAAACAGGGCGTTGAGCGTATCCGCATCCAGCGGCGCGTCATTGCTCGCGCCATCGAAGTGCAGCGCGCTGGCGATGAAAAGGGCGTCCAGACCGGCCGCGGCGGCGCCCGCCATATCGGTCTTTACCCCATCGCCAATGCACAGGATATTCGCACGCTCCACCGCGGCGCCTTTTATCTCCGCGATGCAGGCAAGGGCCATGTCATAAATCGGCTTGTGCGGCTTGCCGGTGTAAATGACTTTCCCGCCGAGTTTTTCATAGGCCGCCGCCAATGCACCGGCGCAATAAATCAGCCTATCGCCCTTCTCCACCATCAAATCGGGATTGGCGCATATCATCGGCAAATCCCGCGACCTCATCCGCGCAAGCAGCTCGGCATAATCGTCCGGTGTTTCACGCATATCGTCATAAAGCCCTGAACACAAAACATATTCAGCCCCCTCGACATCATCCAGTTTCACATCCAGCCCCTCGATGAGGGGCTTGTCGCGCTCCGGGCCGAGATGAAATACGCGCTCTCCGGGCCTTTGCGCCACCACATTTCTGGTCGTATCGCCAGACGTCACGATGGCGTCGTAGCAGTTAGCGGGCACGCCAATGTGAGCGAGTTGCGCTTCAACCATGCCGCACGGACGTGGCGAATTGGAAATCAGAACCACGATGCCGCGCGCCTCACGGAAGCGCCGGCAGGAATCCACAGCGCCAGGAGACGGGCGCTCGCCGTTATGCAGCACGCCCCAGATGTCGCCCAGCCAGGCGTCATACCCGCCCGCCAGAGTGGCGATTGAGGAAAGCACAGGGATTTTCTGCTGTATACGGGGGTCCTGAATCTCAACAGACCCCACAGTCAAGCGGCGGCTTCATCGCCGGTACGGAACAGCTCGGGCCGGATGGGCCTCGGCTCGGAGAACACAAAGCCCTGACCGAGCTTGGCGTTAAAATCCATAACACTCGCCAAATCACGTTCGTCTTCGATCTTGGTGACAATCAACGCAATGCCAAACCGTAACAGATAAGAGCGGATGTCGGCGGCATGGATTTGCGCGTTGGCTTCGCTCATGCCGCGCAGCAGCACATCGGCATCGATTTTTATGAAACGAAAGCCTTGCTCCTGCATCGCCTGAAAGTCGAGATCGAGATTGGCGACCTGATCCAGGGAAAAGCGGAAACCCAAAGAAGAGAGCGCGGACAGGCTTTCTTCCTCGGCCATGCCACATTGCTCAATCATGGGTTGAGAGAATTCAAAATACATGCTCTCGGACAAGGTCTGGTTCTGTTCCATGAAGGAAATGAATTCGGGGAAAAATTCCGGATCGAGCAGCGAGTGGGCCGAGATATTACAGAACATACCGCGCGCGGAGCTGCGCTTCTCCAGTCTGCGCAGAACCTGGACGCTGCGATACAGCATGACATTGTCGATCACCGACATGATGCCGGCGGACTCCGCGAGGGAGATATAATCCTTCGGCAGCATAAGATCGCCCGACTCATTGCGCAGCCGCGTAAAGGCCTCATAGTAGCGCACCCGGCGTTGAGGCAGCGTCATGACCGGTTGCAGAAAAAGCTCGATCCGGTTGCTCTCGATCGACTGGCGCATTTCATCGAGCATTGGCAGCTCTTCAATCGGCGGCTCGAGCGTCGCCGGCTCCTGCTCTTTCTCGTCCTCGCTTACCGTGACTTGCAGTTGTGAAACCTCTTCGGCTGTTTCCTGCATCTCCTGCTCATCAGGAACCTGCGGGACATCATCGCCCGCGGGGTCCGCGAGATCGCTGTCTTCAGGCTCCGGTTGCGTCAATTCGCTGTCTTCGGGCGCCGGCAACACCTGTCTGGGCCGGCTTGCAATCGCCGCGCGCTGGCTATTGGCGACATTCTCCGCCAATTGCTTGACCAGCGTCTCGATCATCTGAAGCTCCGCCCTCAACTCTTCATAGCGTTCCCTGGACTCCACCTGTAACTGGGCTCTAAGGGCATCCGGCCGGGCGTCGATACGATCGACCTCCGCCGTCAGGCGTCTGATTCGCGACGGTTCAATATCGGAGTGATCGCGCCGCAGCCGCGAAATTTCGACATTCAGCTGATCGATGTGCTCCGCCATGGTATCGAACTGCTCGATTTTTTCCGACAATTGCGCAATGTTCTCGCCCGTGCCGCTTGAGCCCGGCGCGTCCTGGGCCGCCGCCTCGATCTCGTCAAGCCTTGCCACCGCATGGGCCACGCGCTGCGAACCGGCAAAAGCTGCTTGCGCGCAAATCATGATGAGAAAAAGAGTCACCCCGGCAATCAGCGAAGAAACCGGCCCGAACCCGCCCTGCAGGTAAAGCCCGGCTGCAAACGCCGTCGCGGAAAGCGCCATAGCGCAAAGCACGGCTATCTCGACGAGAGTGCGCTTAAGACGGTTTGGACGTATGTTACTCTGCTGTCTTGGCATATACACCGAATCGGTTATCAACACTTCGGGTATCATCTATGAGTCGCTTGCGCGGGGCAACACTCATATTGCCGGCCGTCCAAACGGAACTTTTCAACCAGAAGCCAATACACGCAGCCTCACGCCGGTTCACGGTGTTGTGCTTAAAGGTGACGTGGAGAGACGGTTCGAAGCGCGTATCTTCCATCCCCTCAACAAGTTTAATCCATGCCTGAGAGGAATTTTTAAATGTCGACATATCGAAAATTTTTCTCCGCCGGTATCGCCGCCGCCGCCACGGGCGTCATCGCCGTTGGTCTCACTTTTGGCACAGCCCACAGCCAGATGAAACCGTGCTGTGACGACGCCAGCGTCAATTATTCGAAGGATTTGTGGTCCGCGCTCGTCAAGGCCGGACTGGCCGGCTCCGGCGCAAAAGCCGACAAGCCATACACGGGCCAGGCGCCGCATGGCGCGATTCTCGAGACCATTACCTCTGAAGTCAGCGTCGGCGGTCACCAGGGCAAAGTCGTGGTGAAGCGCAACTATGGCGGCGATGGCGTCTCCATCGATAGCGTCATGGGCGACCGCGGCAAGTTTCTTAAAGCCGTTACGGTCATGTTCAAGCGCGAAAAGGGCTACGACGCCGACAACAATGACTGGTTCTGGGCCAAGTACAAGGCCGATGGATCGCTGCACACCAACCCGAAGGGCTTGATGCTCGCCGGCCGCGTGATGAAGGGCGCCGACAAGGGCTGCATCGCCTGCCATTCCGCCGTGAAAGACAAGGATTACCTGTTCGGCAAGCAGAATTAGGCTCCACTCCCTAAAGACGAACTTTAACTTAGGGCGGCGGTCGTTCGATCGCCGTCCTTTTTTTGCTGCTGAATTTCAACTGGCTCCGGTGCGCTTGGTAAGCTGGTCCAGCTTGTCCTGCATGGCCGTCATTTCGGCCCTCAGGGTCTTGATGTCGGCTGATTTCAGCGGCGGTTCATCCCCCCCTTGCGCGGATTCAGGCGCTTTGCCGTCGCTCGATGTGGCGTCCTGGTTCGCGCTCTTGTTATTCGCATTCGCGCGGGAATGGGGAGTGAACATTGCCATCGCCTGTTCGAACATCGCAAAATTTTTGCGCACCTGCTGCTGAACCGCATCGAGTGGCTGTGCGCCCATGGCATCTTCTATTTGCTTGGCGAAACGGTCCTGTTCGCGGGTGAGCGAGTCCAGGGAGAACTCCAGATAGCTCGGGACGATCTGTTCAATAGAGTCGCCATAAAGCCGGATCAATTGCCGCAGGAAGTTTATGGGAAGCAGGTTCTGGCCCTTGCTCTCTTCGTCGACGATGATCTGGGTGAGCACCGCATGAGTCAAATCTTCGCCTGTCCTGGCGTCATGCACGGTGAAGTCGCGCTCGGCCCTGACCATCTCGGCCAGATCGTCGAGTGTCACATAAGAACTGGTGTCGGTGTTGTAGAGACGCCTGTTGGCGTACTTCTTGATGATGACCGGATCGCTCCCGTCTATGGCAATTGTTGCTGCCTGCCCCAGCGGGATGATCCGCTGGCGGCCATTCACGGAAATCAGTGCGAGTTGCCTCGTCGGCTCGGAGATATGCCCGAGATATTTGAGTTCCAGCTTCTCGTCTCCATTAGTATTGAGTTCCTCTGGATCACCAAGATCTGCAAGGTCTGTATTAACCTGTGTGCCCTGATGAATGAGTTCGAGCCTCTCGGCAATCGCCTGTAGATCGACTTCACGCGATTGCCCCCCCTCTTCGACTGCCGTCGCACTATC
>JADFHH010000092.1 GCA_022567275.1 Pseudomonadota bacterium
TCTTTGCCCGAATTGGGTCCATTGGGGAAAGCCACGCCGCCGGGCAGATGCCGCCGGCCAATCTCGACGCCCTTGTGATTGGCCGGAATGAGCACGACCGTAATGCCGATATCCTCATCCTTTTTCAGCAGCCGGTCCGGGTCATGGACTTCTACGGCAAGGCCCAGAAGGGTCGCATTGGGACCGAGCGTGATGTAGCGCTTGTCCCAGGTGAGGCGAAGACCAAGCACCTCCTTGCCCTTAAATGTCTGTTTGCAGACGATGCCCACATCGCGCATGGCGGCGGCGTCCGAACCCGACGCCGGTCCGGTAAGAGCGAAGCAGGGGATTTCCTTGCCTTGCGCCAGCCGCTTCAGATATTTCTTTTTCTGCTCATCGGTGCCGTATTTCTCGATCAACTCGCCCGGCCCCAGCGAGTTGGGCACCATGACGATGACCGCCACATCGGGGCAGCGCGAGGCGATTTTTCCAATAATCAGCGACTGGGCCTGAGGCGAAAAACCCAGCCCGCCATGGTCCTTGGAAATGAGCATGCCGAGAAAGCCTTTTTCGGTGACGAATTTCCATACTTCCTTGGGAATGTCCTTACGAATATGCCGGATATCCCAATCGTCCACCATGCGGCACAGCTCTTCCGCCGGCCCGTCGAGAAACGCGCGTTCCTCCGCGCTCAGCGACATTGGCGGCACATCGCGCAGCTTCGACCAGTCCGGCGCGCCGGAAAACAATTCTGCGTCCCAGCCGATCGTGCCGGCCTCGAGCGCCTCGCGTTCGGTGGCGGAAATCTTCGGCATGCGTTTCTTCAGCGCACCATAAGCGGGGCGAATGACGAGACGATGCCGCACCTGCTGAATTGACAAAACGGCCATTACGCCAGCGACGATCCAGCCCGCGAAAGCGCCTTGCGCGAAAGTGACAAGCGGTTCGGAAAATGGCAACCCGAACTGCGCGATAAGAGTCAGAAGCGCTGCGGCCCCGGCCCAGATAGAAAGCGGCGCCTGGCGCAGCGCCAGTATCACCAGGGCGGCAAAGCACACAGTTAGAAATATCAGCGCCGGCATGGCCGCATTTTCTCCTTCATGTAAATTATCATCTATATATTATAGCCTGAATAGGAACACATATCTTAATCAAGACCAGGAGGAACATCGATGGCCGACGATCCAATCCCGGCCCAGTTGGGCCCATATGAATTCGAGGTTGAGGAAGGCAGGCACTATGCCTGGTGCCGCTGCGGCCGCTCCAGGAAGCAGCCGCTTTGCGACGGATCGCACAAGGACACGGGGCTTGAACCGGTGCGCTTTACCGCCGAAAAGTCCGAAACCGTCTATCTGTGCGGCTGCAAGGATACCGGCGATCAACCGTTTTGCGACGGTTCGCATATGATGCTTTGAAAAAAACATCCCGTGACCGCACCTGGACCGAACAACATCATCACCGATATCGCCGGGCTTCGCATCGGCAATGCGCATGATGAAAAACTGCGTTCCGGCGTCACCGTTCTGCTGTGCGAACACCCGCTAAACGCGGCGGTGGATGTGCGCGGCGGCGGCACTGGCACGCGCGAGACAAGCGCGCTGGAATTAACAGGCGCGGTTCAGCAAATCCACGCCCTGGTCCTGTCAGGCGGTTCGGCTTTCGGACTCGACGCGGCGACCGGCGTGCAGAGTTTTTTGCGCGGCAAGGGTCAGGGCTTTGCCGTGGGCGAGGCGCGCGTTCCCATCGTGCCGCAGGCGATCCTGTTCGATTTGCTCAATGGCGGCGACAAGGACTGGGGCAAGCGTCCGCCCTATCAGGATATGGCGTTCGCGGCGTGCGAGACTGCCGCTGTGGATTTCACCCTCGGCAGCGTTGGCGCGGGCTATGGCGCGACCACATACAATCTCAAGGGCGGGCTTGGCAGCGCGTCGATTGTCACGGCGAGCGGGATTACCATCGGCGCTCTGGCGGCGGTCAATGCGAGCGGCTCCCTCACCATCGGCGCCGCGAAGCATTTCTGGGCCGCGCCTTGCGAAATGGGCTGCGAGTTCGGCGGTTTCGGTTCTCCCGCCAAACCACCGCCCGAAGCCCTGACGCCGGCCCTCAAGGGCGGCCCCGGGATGAGCACGACACTGGTCATTGTCGCAACCGATGCGGCCATGGACCGGGGGATGCTGAAGCGTCTCGCCATCATGGCGCAAACCGGCATTGCCCGCGCCATTTATCCCGCGCACACCCCGCTCGACGGCGATATTGTGTTCGCGCTCTCTACGGGCAGCAAACCGGCGCCCGATCCATTTGCGGGGTTAGCGGAGTTGGGCGCCCACGCCGCCAATGTCACCGCCCGCGCCATCGCCAGGGGCGTTTACGAGGCCAGCGCGTTCAGCCGCGAACCCCATGGCCCGCCGGCCTATCGGGATGCCGTTAAACAGGAATAGAGATTGGTCCTGGAGATTGCAGCGCGCGCATTTGCGTGCTTAGCTTGTGCTGCGGGAGCAGCGCGTCGTGCGAGATTGGTTGGGAGAGTTTCATGGAACAGAGCGGATTTGGCCGCGCGGTCGGATTTGTTCTGGCGTGGTTGTTTGCGATCGTGATGGGGTTATGCATCTTCGCGGTGCTTATCCCCGATCATATGGAGCCAGGCCGGGCGATAAGCGAACAGGCGCTGCTGAAATTACGGATATACAGCATCGCCGGGGGCAGCGCCGGTTTGTTCGCATGGTGGTTGCAAAGCTTTGCCGCCCATCGCGGCTTCGCAATACGGTTTATCTATGGACTGGTCATCTTCCTTTTAGTGTTCGCATCCCTGGGCGGTCTGCTGGAGGTGGGGAGCAATTACTTGCTCAATCCGGGACCGCATGATTTCAGCCCCTCGGGCCTCTATTGGGCGTCGCTTGGCGGGTTCTACACATTCGCGGTGTTTTTGCTGGCTCCGTTCAAACCGGGGCTGCTTGGCGTCTTGCTGGCGCCGGGCGTCATTCTCGCCTTTGTCGGCCCGCGCGAAATCCCTTGATGTTGTAATACGATTGCATTACAATACGGCTTCACTCATTCACCAAGCATTTTATGTTGAGAAACCAGATGGCAAAGACTGCCCTATTGCAAGCACGTATCGAACCGGCTCTGAAAAAGCAGGGTGAAAAAGTGCTTCGGCAAATTGGCTTGTCGAATACTGAATTTATGACAATGACGTTTCGTCAACTCGTCATGCGTCAGGGTTTGCCTTTCGATGCCCGTATTCCCAACGATAAAACTATTGCTGCGATCAAGGAATACGAGCAAGAGAAACGAGATGGCACTTTGACAACATATACCTCTTTCGATGAATTTGCTCAGGAGGTGTCCGCGGAATCAGATAGCTAGCAATACATGCGGACAATCCAGCAACGTACAAAATTCAAACAGGATCGCAAACGCTGCCAGCGGCGTGGACTGGATATGACTCTCCTTGTCAAGGTCGTGGATATTCTTCGCCAAAACGGCACACCGCCTGAGCGATGCAGGCCGCATAAGCTGCATGGTGACTATTCCGGCTACTGGGAATGCCACATCGCGCCAGACTGGTTGTTGATTTATGACATCCAGGACGATGCCATACTCGGCTTGGTGGCCACCGGCACACACACCGACCTGTTTGGCTAAGCGAACTGAGTTGGCCCATCGAACGATGAGGTAGCGCGATTGAGCACACGCCTTGTGTCTGATAGACCAGCTTCACAAGCAATCATCGTGCGGTGTAAAAAAAATATGATCCCCCGCTACACACGCGCTTCCATGGCCAAAATCTGGGAGCCGGAGTCCAAATTCCAGATCTGGTTCGAGATCGAGGCGCATGCCTGCGACGCCATGGCCGAGCTCGGCATCATCCCCAAACAAGCGGCCAAGGCGGTGCGCGAGCGCGGCGGGTTCGATGTCGCGCGCATCGACGAGATCGAGCGCGAGGTCAAACATGACGTCATCGCCTTTCTCACCAGCCTGGCTGAGCATGTGGGGGATGAGGCGCGCTTCGTGCATCAGGGGCTGACCTCATCGGACGTGCTCGACACCTGCTTCAACGTGCAGCTTGTACGCGCCAGCGATATTCTGCTTGAGGATATGGATGGGCTGCTCGCGGCGCTCAAGAAACGCGCAGCCGAGCATAAAGAGACGGTGTGCATCGGCCGCAGTCACGGCATTCACGCCGAACCCACCACCTTTGGCTTGAAAATGGCGCAGGCCTACGCGGAATTTTCACGCTGCAAAGCGCGCCTGAAAGCCGCCCGCGCCGAGATCGCCACCTGCGCCATCTCCGGCGCCGTCGGCACCTTCGCCACCGTCGACCCGCGCGTCGAGGCGCATGTGGCTAAAGCGCTTGGGCTGGAGGTGGAACCCATTTCAACCCAGATTATCCCGCGCGACCGCCATGCGATGTATTTCGCCACCCTTGGCGTGATTGCGTCATCCATCGAGCGGCTGGCGACGGAAATCCGCCACCTCCAGCGCACCGAGGTGCTGGAGGTAGAGGAATATTTTTCACCCCTGCAAAAAGGCTCCTCCGCCATGCCCCACAAGCGCAATCCGGTGTTGAGCGAAAACCTTACCGGCCTTGCCCGCCTGATCCGCTCTGCTGTCATGCCCGCTTTGGAGAATGTGGCGCTGTGGCATGAGCGCGACATTTCGCACTCCTCCGTGGAGCGCGGCATCGCGCCTGACGCGACAGTGCATCTCGATTTCGCCCTCGCCCGCCTCACCGGCGTCATCGACAAGCTGATCGTCTACCCTGAGCGGATGCGGCAAAATCTCGACAGGCTCGGCGGGCTGGTGCATTCCCAGCGCGTGCTGCTGGCGCTGACGCAAGCCGGCGTTGCCCGAGAGGACGCCTACGCCCTGGTTCAGCGCAACGCCATGAAGGTGTGGGATCAAAGCGCCGATTTTCTTGGCGAGTTGCTCGGCGACAAGGACGTGCGCGCCGCATTGTCAGAAGATGAGATTCGCGAGCTGTTCGATCTCGGCTATCACACCAGAAATGTGGATGTGATTTTCAAACGGGTGTTCGGTTAGAGTTTTATTCTTCCCGCGCACTTTCAATCTGCGCTACGGCCTTGTCCATCAGCTCTTCCATGGCGCGGCGAATCTGATGCTCCGAACGGTCCACTCCGGCGTCGTCGAAATCTCCGCGGATTTTGCGGTAAACGTCTTCCTCGCCGGGCTCTTCAAGGTCAGCGAGCACGACGCTCTTGGCGTAATTATCGGCCTCATCGCCCGTGATCCCCATAATGTCCGCCGCCCACAGGCCAAGCAGCTTGTTGCGCCGCGCGCTCGCCTTGAACTTCAGTTCCTCATCATGGGCGAACTTTTTTTCATAGGCCTTCCCGCGGTCATCGAACGACGTCATGTCTGGCGCTCCTGAAAATTATTGCGATCCGTGGCGCAGGGATAGCCCGGCGCACGGCGCAAATCAACCGTCCACTCGCCGCACAAAGTCAACACACCAGGCGATTGTCTCTTGCCCTCCGTTCCGCTAGGTTCGATGCTTCATCGAGCAAGCGATTCTCGCGCGGGCGTTTTTGGGTACTCCCGCACGGGGCAGCACATATCATATTGAACATCAGGCAGAACAGCGGGTTCCATGGTATACCAGCCACGCTGCAAATGGCATTTGCAGATACCGGACCAACCCGTTCAATCGCGTGAAAGGATCATGCCATGAGCAAACGGCGGCGCGTTTACGAAGGCAAGGCCAAAATACTCTATGAGGGTCCTGAACCGGGACTGCTCATCCAGCATTTCAAGGACGACGCGACGGCCTTCAACAACAAGAAGCACGACCGTGTCGAGGGCAAGGGGGTGCTGAACAACCGCATCTCGGAATATCTCTTCTTGCGGCTGGGCGAGATCGGCATTCCGACGCATTTTGTCAAACGCCTCAATATGCGCGAGCAGTTGATCCGCGAAGTCGAGATCATTCCCGTTGAAGTGGTGGTGCGAAATGTCGCCGCCGGATCGATAGCCAAACGGCTGGGCCTCGATGAAGGCACGCAGCTGCCGCGCTCCATCGTGGAATTCTATTACAAGTCCGACGAGTTGGGCGACCCGATGGTGTCGGAAGAGCACGTCACCGCGTTCGGCTGGGCCAATCCGCAGGAAATCGATGAGATGATCGCCATGGCGCTCAGGATCAACGACTTTTTGTCAGGCCTGTTTCAGGGCGTCGGCATCCGGCTTGTCGACTTCAAGGTCGAGTTTGGCCGCTTGTTCGAAAATGAAATGATGCGCATTGTGCTGGCCGATGAAATCTCACCCGATTGCTGCCGGCTGTGGGACATCGAAACCCAGGACAAGATGGACAAGGACCGCTTCAGCGGCGATCCCGGTGGCCTGATCGAGGCCTATCGGGAAGTCGCGCGCCGGCTTGGCCTGTTCATCGACACCCCCTCGGGCGATGGGTCCGGACCGGTGCTCGTCACATCCAAGTAACCCACAGCGGACCGCCAAGCGACATGAAGGCCCGGATCAAGATTACCTTGAAACAAGGCGTCCTCGACCCGCAGGGCAAGGCGATCGCCAATGCGCTCGGCGCGCTCGGCTTCGATGGTGTCGGCGAGGTGCGCCAGGGCAAATATATCGAGCTTGAACTGGATGCGGCCGACCGCGACAGCGCCGGGAAAACCGTTGAGCGCATGTGCGAACAATTGCTCGCCAACATGGTGATCGAGAATTACAGCTACGAGCTGGAGGCCGCATGAAGGCGAGCGTGATCGTCTTTCCCGGA
>JADFHH010000093.1 GCA_022567275.1 Pseudomonadota bacterium
ACCTTCGGCGAGATCGAAGGCATGGAGCGCGAAGCGTTCCAGCTTTTCCGCGACGCTCACACCGGGGCCGGGCAAAAAGCTCGCGCGCACCCGCGTGGCTTCCATGCCCAAACGCAAATCCAGACTGGCGGGCTGTATCTGCCCGTCCATAACGGGCTGGCCGGGAAGTACGCATCCTTCGTCAATCAGCCGGCTGATCGCGTGCGCCGGCAAAATTCCGCCTGCACCGCTCTCCCCGTCAATCGCCTGTTCCGTTATTACCAGCGGCATATCTGAAATCTCTTTGAAGTCCCGTGTAGACCAACACAACCCTTGACGCCAAGGCCCATTCGCTGCTTAATCCACACCTCACGTGGTGATTTGGGCCGGCCGGCTTGCAGCCACGCTAAAAAACTCGCTAAAAGGCCGTGTGAGAAGAACCCGGTCATATGGCGAGCGCCTGGCCGGGATTTTTTATGCGCGACCAGATTGTCGCGTTCCAGCGGAGATGAGAACGATGGCACAGTACAGCTCGAATACAGGCAATGAAAATTGGCAAACGGCCACATCGCTGGTGCATTGCGGGACAATCAGGAGCCAGTTCGGGGAAATGTCGGAGGCGATATTTCTTACCTCCGGCTATGCCTATGACAGCGCCGAGCAGGCCGAAGCCCGCTTCAAGGGTGACACGGAGGGCTTTGTCTATTCGCGCTATTCAAACCCCACCGTCGCTATGTTCGAGCAGCGCATGTGCGCGCTTGAAGGTGCAGAGGCCGCGCGCGGCACCGCGACCGGCATGGCCGCGGTTACCGCCACATTATTGTCATTTCTCAAGGCCGGCGACCATGTGGTGGCGGGGCGCGTGCTGTTCGGCTCCATCCTTTATGTTATGGAGAATATCCTTCCGCGCCTCGGCATCGAGACCACCCTCGTGGACGGCAAGGACCTGGACGCCTGGCGTGCCGCCATACGCCCCAACACCAAGGCGTGTTTCCTGGAAACGCCGACCAACCCGTCGCTGGAACTGGTGGACGTGAAGGGGGTGTGCGAGATCGCGCGCGAGGCGAGCGCGCTGTCCATCATCGACAATGTGTTCGCGACGCCAATCCTGCAAAAGCCGTTGCAGCTGGGCGCCGACATCGTCATCTACTCCGCCACAAAGCATATCGACGGACAGGGCCGCTGCCTCGGCGGCATCGTGCTTTCGTCGCAAGAATTTATCGAGGAAACCCTGCACGACTTTTTCAAACATACCGGCCCCTCCATGTCCCCGTTCAATGCCTGGGTGATGCTGAAAGGGCTGGAGACGCTGCCCCTGCGGGTGGCGCATTCAAGCGCGTCCGCGGCGCGTGTGGCGGACTTCCTGGCCGAACGCCCCGAGGTCGCCCGCGTCATGTATCCCGGCCGCGCCGACCATCCCCAGCATGAACTCGCCAAACGGCAGATGGCGTCGGGCGGACCGCTGGTGGCGTTTGAGATCAAGGGCGGCAAGGCGGCTGCGTTCCGCTTTATGAACGGGCTGGAGATATTCAAAATCACCAACAATCTCGGTGACTCGAAATCTCTGGTGACCCATCCCGCGACCACGACGCATCAGCGGCTGGGGCCCGAGGGACGCGCGCAGATCGGCATCACGGACGGTATGCTGCGGCTGTCGATCGGACTTGAAGACCCGATCGACTTGCTCGCCGATATCGACCAGGCGCTGGCTCTTGCAGGCTAAATAAAATGGCGTACACTTCCGCCGCTGCGGGGGAGCGCATATGATCGAGTTGAGGCCGATATTGCTCGTGGCCGGGGTTTTGCTGGCGACGCTGGGCTGCGCCATGATGATTCCGGCGCTGTACGATTTAACCGTCGGCCATGAAGACTGGCGAATCTTCGCCGCGTCAGCCGCCATCACGCTGTTTACCGGCGTCGGTCTTGCTATCGCCAATCGCGGGCGCACCGAGAATTTTTCGATCAAGCAGGCCTTTCTGCTGACCAATGTTTTGTGGCTGGCGCTGACCGCCTTCGGCGCGCTGCCCTTTGCCTGGTCGGGGATCGGCATCAGCTATACGGACGCGTTTTTCGAATCCATGTCGGGCATCACCACCACCGGCGCCACGGTGCTCTCCGGGCTGGACACGATGCCGCCCGGCATCCTTCTGTGGCGGGGCTTGCTGCAATGGCTCGGCGGGCTTGGCATCATCGTCATGGCCATCTCCATCCTGCCGATGCTGCAAGTGGGCGGCATGCAGCTGTTCCGTGTCGAGGGGTTCGAGACCGAAGGCAAGTTCATGCCGCGCGCCACGCAGATCGCCGGCGCTCTCTCTGTGCTCTATCTCGCCATCACGAGCGTCTGCGCGCTGGCCTACTATCTGGCCGGCATGTCCATATTCGACGCCGTGGTTCACGCCATGACGACCATCGCGACGGGAGGCTATTCAACCCATGACGCCTCGCTGGCCTACTTTTCTAATCCCGTGATAGAGGTGTTGTGCATTGTTTTCATGATGGCTGGCTCCCTGCCCTTCGTGCTCTATCTGAAGGAGTTTCGCGGCGGCAGAGGCGCATTGTTCGCGGATTCGCAGGTGCGGTGGTTTTTCGGCACCGTCGCCATTTTCTCGGTTCTGGCGCTCATCGCCTATCAGCCTGGCCAGCCCGAAGCGCTGGGGCAGAGGCTCATTACGATTGTCTTTAATGTCGTCTCCATCATGACCGGCACCGGCTATACCACCACGGCCTACGACGATTGGAGCGCCATGGCGGTGGTGGTGTTCTTCGTGCTCATGTTTATCGGCGGCTGTTCCGGCTCCACCTCCTGCGGCATCAAGATCTTCCGCTTTCAGGTGATGTTCGATATGATCCGCTGCCGGATACAAGCGGTCATCTACCCCAAGGGCGTGTTTGTCGAGCGTTATAATAACGCGCCCATCTCCGACAAGGTGATGAGCGCCGTGATGGCGTTCTTCTTCCTGTTCATGCTGTGTTTCATCGTCATCGCGGCGCTGCTGTCGTTCATCGGCCTCGATACGGTGACCGCACTCTCGGCTTCGGCTTCGGCCTTGGCCAATGTCGGACCGGGGCTCGGTCAGATCGTCGGGCCGGCCGGCAATTACGCGGCGCTGCCTGACAGCGCCAAATGGATATTGTCCTTCGCCATGCTGCTTGGCCGGCTGGAAATTTTCACCGTGATCGTGCTGTTTATGCCGACTTACTGGCGATCCTGAAACCGGCACGCTTTAGCACCTGGACGCCGCGCGACACATCCCCGCCAATACCGATCAGGCAGGGCACGAGAACCAGCACCAGAAGCGTCGCGGCGGCCAGACCGAACACCATGGTAACGGCCATGGGGATCAAAAACTGCGCCTGACGGCTGGTTTCGAACAACAGCGGCGTCAGGCCGCCGATTGTCGTGAGCGAGGTCAGCAATACGGCGCGGAACCGGTCCCGGGATGCGCCCAGCGCCGCTTGTGTCAGCGAATCTCCGTCCTGTAAACGGTGCGTGATCTGGGTCACCAGAATGATGGAATCGTTCACCAGAATTCCCGACAGGCCGAGCAAGCCGATCATGGAAATAATCGACAGGGAATAGCCCATCACCATATGCCCCAGGATGGCGCCGACAAAGCCGAAGGGAATAATGGCCATGACCGCGAGCGGCCTGGCATAGCTCTCGAAGACCCACGCCAGAATGATGTAGATGATGGTCAGCGACAGCAATGCGCCGACACGCAAATCGGCGAACGATTCCGCCCGCTCCTCCGCCCGTCCCTTGAAAGCGTAGCGCAGCTTGTATTTAGCCACGAGAGCGGGAAGGATTTTTTCCTCCAGCTTGCCGAGAACATCGGGCACCGTCGTGACATTTGCATCGATATTGCCGGTAACGGCGACCGTGCGCAGGCCATCGACCCTCTGAATAACGGAAAAGCCGGCCTTTTCCCTGAAGGTCACGACTTCACTCAAGGGCACCCGGTCGCCGGCCGGGCTGCGCAAATACAACTGTTGCAGGGCATAGGGGCCGGGCACTTCCTGAACGCGCTTTACGCGCACGGTGATTTCCTCGTCACCGCGCGCGAAGCGGGTCGCTACCGCGCCTTCGAACGCGTTGCGTACCTGCGTCCCGACCCCCTGAGAGGTAAAACCCAGCGCCGCGCCGCGCGGCGTGACTTCCATGATGAGTTCGCGCCGCCCATAGGGCAGATCGTCATTGAGCGCGCTGACGCCGGGGAATGTCGAAAGCGCGGCGCTCAATTCAAGCGCCGCGGCCTTGAGGTCGGCGACACTCGCGTCCTGAAGCTGAATATCGATATCGCGCCCCGGCGGGCCTCCGCGCCGTTCGGTAATGGCTATTTTTTCAACGCCGGGAATATTCGGCAAATTCTCGCGCCAGGCCGCTATGACCGCTCTGGTCGGAATCTTGCGCACTTCACTGGCGGTCAGTTGCACCTTGATCTGGGCGAGATTGTCGCCGCGCGAACGCCCCGCCACCCCGAGCGTGGCGAAGCTCGTCACCACCAGGGATTCCTTGCCGCCAAGCTTTTTTTCGGCGTCGCGCAGGGCCTGTTCGATTCGCTGCAAGGCGCTGGCTTGTTCGGCGCGCGGCGTGCCGGGGCCGAAGGTGAGCGATGCGGTGATGTTTTCCGACTCGGGCGAGGGGAAGAAATGAAACTGCAAACGCCCGCCCGCGATAAGACCGACGCAGAGGATCAGCATGGCGAAGGTGGCGGCAACTGTCGTGTAGCGCCACGCGTAAGCCAATGCGATGAAGCGGGCGAAGGGCCCGTCGCGAAACCGCATAAGGCCCTGGTCGAACGCCTTGCGGAACCGGTTCGGCTGTCTTTTGATTTTGCCGAAGCCGTGGCGCAAATGCCCGGGCAGAATGAGGAAACACTCTATCAGGCTGGCGGTCAGCACGGCGAAGACGACCAGCGGGATGGCGCTCATAACATCGCCAATCTGGCCGCGAATGAGAAAAATCGGCAGGAACGCCGCTTGCGTGGTCAGCGTTGCCGCGACCACCGGCAACAGCATGCGCGTCGCGCCCCGCTCCGCCGCCTCAATCCGGCTATCGCCCAGCGCCTGGCGCGTCGAGGTATGCTCGCCAACCACGATGGCGTCATCGACGATGATGCCCAGCATCATGATCAGCGCGAACATGGAAATCATATTGATCGACTGCCCGCTCGCCCACATCACCGCCAGGGTCGCTGTCAGCGCCACCGGGATGCCCGCCGCCACCCAGAAGGCGACACGGCCGTCGAGAAAAATGAACAGGATAATCAGCACCAGCCCCAGCCCCTGAAGACCGTTCTTGACGAGAATGCCGAGACGCTGCTGCACGAATTTGCCGCGCACATCATAGACGATAACTTCCAGATTACGGGGCAGCTTCGGCCTGATATCCGCCATTTGCGCTTGCAGCACAGCCATGGTTTTCAGGGTATCGGCGCTGGGCGCGCGCAGAACACTCAGCTCGATCGCCTGTTTCCCGTTGATCTGGCCGATGGCCTGATTGCGCTTGAACCGGGTTTCAACCTTCGCGATGTCGCGCAAACGGATTTTCTCGCCGGAACGCTCCGGCTTGACGACAATCCCGGCAATCGTCTCGGGCGTCTTGCGCTGCGCGCGTGAGCGCAGCTGCATCTCCACCGCGCCTTCCAGAATGCCCGACGGCAAATCACGCGTTTCCTGCCTGATACGGTTTGCCACATCGCCGAGCGTCAGCCCCAGCCGGCGCAGCTCGCGCTCGCGTATGCGCACCCAGATTTCCTCATCGCGCGCGCCGTTCAAGATGACCTTGTCGATACCCCCCGCCAGCAAGGCGTCGCGAATTCGCTTGGCATGGTTTTTCAGCTCTTGTTCGCTATAGGGCCCGGACACGGAAATTCTTGCCACCGGCTCGTAAAATGCGATGCGCGTGATCACCGGCTCTTCCGAATCCTCGGGCAGTGTGGTCACGCTCCCCACCGCCTGTTCCACGTCCGACTGCGCTTTCTGCATGTCGGCGCCGGCTTCGAACTCCAGAGTCAGGGAGCCGGCGCCTTCGCGGGCGACCGAGCGCACCTCGTCAATGCCATCGAGGAAGCGGAGTTCCGGTTCCAGGGCATCGAGGATGTTTTCCTCGACATCCTCGGCGCTTGCGCCGGGCCAGGCGACAACCACGGTGATCTTGGGGATATCAAGCGTGGGGAAGAATTGTGTGTTGAGCCGCGCCAGCGCGAACAGGCCGAAGGCGATCATCGCCACCATCAGCAGATTTGACGCGGTTGGATGATGCACAAACAGGCGGATCAACCTATTTGCCGATGACTTCTCAGCCACGCGATTATCGCTCCTCGACGCGCAAACCGTCTTCGGCCGCCGACAGTCTGGTGGTAATCACCCGGTCGCCTTTCTGGATGTCGCCGCGCACCAGCACCTGTTCGCCCGCCGCGCCCACCAGGGCCACGCTACGGGCCCTGAGCCGGCCCTTTTCGATAACGTAGATACGCTTCGAGCCATAGAGCGCGGCATGGGGCAGACGCGTGACATTCTCATAGATGCGGTCGGGCATCCGCACCTCGACAAATGCGCCCGCGCGGAGCGGCGTCGGCGAATTGGGATTGTCCAGCCGGGCATAAATCTCCACCCCGCCCTTCTCGGCCGCTATCTCGGCGCCGACCCGTTCGATGCGCGCGGTATAGCTGACCGGCCCATCGC
>JADFHH010000094.1 GCA_022567275.1 Pseudomonadota bacterium
GGCCACATCAGCGCGGTCTGCGTCGCGGTGATCATCGCCGGACCCGGCAGCCGGATCCCGCGCGCCAGACCCGCGCGCTCATATACGGGCACGTCTTCTGGCGGAGAACCACTGACCAGGGTCACCTGGCGCTTGCCCATGCTCCGGGGCGGGTCAAGTGAGGATTCGGTATCCTCAAGCGGCTCGACGCGAGCGTCCTGCTCACTCAGCGACAGGCTCCAGGTGAGAATTTCGATATCCAGCCCCGGCACCGTGCGCCCGTAATGGGTGGAATATTCGCGCTCGAATGCGCTCCGCAGCGCGGCTGCATCGCTTTTCTCCAGCGCGCGGCACGGCACTTCGAGCCTGATCTCGTGGCCCTGGCCTACATAGCGGGCGAACGCATTTCGGGTCTCGATCAGATCATCGTGGCTGACCGCCTGTTGCACCACGCCATAGGCCTCTTCGCGCATGGCGCCAAAAATATCGTTCACCGCGTCAGTGTCGAATGCGGACAAGCGCACATAACGGGAGCGCACGACCTCATAGGCAACCGGGGCGAGCAAAAACCCGACCGCCGAGCCTACCCCCGCATCGGCGGGAATGATGATCGTGTCGATGCCGGTTTTGCCGGCGATGGCGGCGGCATGCAGCGGCGCCGCGCCGCCGAAGGCGATCATGGTGCGGCCTGAAATTTCCTTGCCCCGCTCGGCTGCGTGCACTTTTGCCGCGTTGGCCATATTCTCGTTGACGGTTTCGATTACGCCGCTGGCGGCGGCTGTCGCATCCGACCCGAGCGGCTTGGAAACATGGGCTTTGAGCGCAGCCTCCGCGGCTTTTGCATCGAGTGTAATCTGGCCGCCGGCGAAGGCTTTTGGGTCAAGCCGCCCAAGCAGCAGATTGGCGTCGGTGACCGTTGGGTGCTCGCCCCCCCGGCCATAGCAGGCGGGTCCGGGTTCTGCCCCGGCGCTGCGCGGCCCCACTGTGATGCGCCTGAGCGCGTCCACTTTTGCGATCGATCCGCCGCCGGCGCCAATCTCGACCATCTCCACCACCGGAATTTTCACCGGCATGCCGCTGCCTTTCATGAAGCGGTGCGCGCGGTCGACCTCGAACATGCGCGACAGCAGGGGCTGGCCATCGTCGAGCAGGCAAATTTTCGCGGTGGTGCCGCCCATGTCGAATGAAATGACCCGGTCATGGCCCAGACGCTTGGCCAGATGCGCGGCGAGGATCGCCCCGCCCGCCGGCCCGGACTCCATCAGCCGCACCGGGAAGCGCATAGCGGTTGCAATGGTGATGAGACCGCCCGCCGACGTCATCAGCAGGCAGGGACAAACAAAGCCCGCCTGCTTCAGGCTGGTTTCAAGCGCGTGCAGATAGGACGCGGCAATGGGCTGGATATAGGCGTTGGCGCAGGTCGTGGACTGGCGCTCATATTCGCGGATTTCGGGGCACACCTCGCTGGCCAGCGAGATCGGCAGATCGGGATACGCGTGTTGAATGATCTCGGCAATGCGCTGCTCATGCGCCGGGTTGGCGTAGGCGTGGAGCAGGCCGATGGCGAGGCTCTCGATTTTCTGGCGCGCAATTTCCGGGATCAGCGCGGTGACGGAGTTCTCATCGAGCGGCGTCAAAATTTGCCCGCGCCAGTTCATGCGCTCACCCACCGGCCAGCGCAGCGCGCGCGGCACGAGGGGCGGCAGCCGGTCGGCGTCGATGTCATACTGGTCAAAACGGTTTTCGTAGGCGATCTCGAGGCTGTCCCGGTGGCCTTTTGTAACGATAAGCGCGGTTTTCGCGCCCTTGCGCTCGATCAGCGCGTTGGTCGCCAGGGTGGAGCCGTGGATGATGAGGGAGATGTCGCCCGGAGCTGTCCCGGTCTCGCTCAGCACCTGGTCGACGCCCGCCATGAAGCCCTTGGCGGGGGCGGATGTGGTCGTCAGCACCTTGCAGCTGGTTTGGACGCCGCCGCGTTCAAGGACCACGTCGGTGAAGGTGCCGCCGATATCGACAGCAAGCCTGGCGCGCCCGGCGTTCATCGCGAAGTCCTGTGATTGGCGTTCTCTGACACAGTCCTGACCCTAACCCCGCGCCGCACGCAACGGGTTGCGGAGCAGGAACACGAGCGGAATGCAGATCACGATGATCGCCGTCAGCAGCCTGAAGTCGATGATGTAGGCGATCAACTCTGCTTGCTGCGTCACCATGATGTTGAGCGCCTGAAGTCCGGCCGGGCTGTCTATGTTCCAGACCTCCGGCACCCCGACATGCCTTATCCCGTCATTAAACGGCGTGATAAGCGCGCTGAGGATGGCATGATTGGCCTGGGTGTTGCGCGCCAGATAGCTGGCGAACAAGGCGATGCCGAGAGAGCGGCCGATATTGTTCAGCAGCGAATAGAAGGCGGTGCCCACGTCGCGATGTTCGGCGCGCATGGAGGAGAAGGCGACCGTGTTCACCGGAATGATGAAACAGCTCAGCGCAATGCCTTGCGCGAAATTGTTGATGACCACGGTGGTCCAGTCGATGTCCTGGGTGTAGTTGGAGAACTGCCACATGGTGAATGCACATAGCACCATGCCGAAAATGATGACTTTTCGCGGATCGATGATTTTCAGCAGGTAGCCGACAAACATCGCCGAAACCATGGCGCCGGCTCCGCGCCAGGCCATGATGATGCCGCTGTCGATGAGCGGATAGCCGCCCTGGCTCTGCAGGAAGGGCGGCACGAGGACGAGGGAGCTGAACAGGACGACGCCGAACAGAATGCGCAGCACGATGCCATAGACGTAATTTCTGTCGCGGAAGATGACCGGGTCGACAAAGGGTATTTTCGATGTCAGCGAGTTGACGACGAACACCCACGCCGTTCCTGCCGCCACAAGGGACAGGATGATGATGGCCGGCGATGAGAACCAGTCCAGCCGTTCGCCGCGATCGAGCATGAACTGCACCGAGGCAATGGCGATCGCCAGCATCGTGAAGCCGAGGTAATTGAACGGGCGCTTCGCGGTGTCGCGCTGCCGGGGCACCAGAGTCGCGATCATGACGAAGGCCAGCAGGCCGATCGGCAAATTGAGATAGAACGCCCAGCGCCAGTTGAAATACTCTGTGATATAGCCGCCGAGCGTCGGCCCGAACACCGGCCCGAACATGATGCCGACACCCCACCAGCCCATGGCGATGCCGTAATCCTCGCGCGGATATATCGACAGCAGGGCCGATTGCGACAGGGGGATGAGGGCCGCGCCGAACACGCCCTGGAAGAACCGGTAGACGAGAATTTCAGCCAGGGTGTCCGACGTGCCCGACAGCATGGAAAAGGCGATGAAGCCGGCGATGGAGACCAGCAGGAGAGGCTTGCGCCCGTATGTGGAGCTGATGGCGCCCCACAGCGGTGTCATGACCGCCAGCGCGATCAGATAGGATGTCAGCACCCAGGCGGCCTGGTCCTGGGTGGCGGACAACGAGCCCTGCATGTCCCTGAGCGCGACGCTCAGAAGGGAGGTGTCGAAAACCTGGATCAGCGGCGCCAGTATCAGCGCGATGGTAATCAGCTTCAGCCTGAAGCCGGAGGGAAGCGAAGCCGCGTCCGCCGCTTGCCTCATATCAGATCCCTGGCCCAGTTCAGCGCCGCCCTGGCGAGATCGGGCATGGCGCGTTTATGACCGGTGTCGATTTCAACGACGACACTCATGCCGGCCCGCAAGGGGGGATCCGACAGCGGGTTTTCCAGCTTTATCCGGACCGGTAGCCGCTGCACGACCTTGACCCAGTTGCCGGTCGAATTCTGCGGCGGGAGCAGCGCGAATTCGGCCCCCGTCGCCGGGCTGATGCTGGCGACAACCGCTTTGCGGATTTCGTCCGGATAGGCATCGACGCGGATGGTGGCGGGCTGGCCGGCGCGCACATGGGTCAGGTCGGTTTCCTTGAAGTTGGCGTCCACCCAGACATCCCCCGTGCCGACGAGGCTGAACACCACTTTCCCAGCGGCGATATATTCTCCCGGCTGCAGATCGAAATTCGTGACCACCCCGTTTACCGGTGCCGGCACTGCCGTGCGCCTGAGATCGAGCGCCGCTGCATCGCGTGCCGCCCGGGCTTCGCGTACTGAAGGGTGGGACGCCGTGGCGATGTCCGGGCCGCCGCCCAGCTTGGCGCTCACTTGCGCAATATCCTGCATGACCGTGGAGATGCGATCCCGGGCATTGCGCTGATTCCGGGTCGCTTCATCCATTTTGATTTCCGAGGAAAAGCCGCGTCTGCTGAGCGTCTTCTGACGCTCGAGCTGGCGTTCATAGAAGCCCAGATCTCCTTCGGCGAGCTTCAATTCCGCCAGCTTCTGCTTGTGCAGGGCGCGCAATGCCGCAATTTCCTGGCGGGCAAATATCAGCCGGGCCTGCGCCATCTCCAGCGCAATTTCGAAGGGTTCAGGATCAATGCGAAACATCGGCGCACCTTTCCCCAAAAGCTGGTTTTCGCGCACCGAAACCTCGATCACACGGCCAGAAATGTCGGCGCTCACCGCGATCTTTTCCGACTTGATATAGGCGTTGTCGGTGGAGACGAATCTTCCGCCGGTAAAGTAGATGGCGAGCCCCATTATGACCGCGGCGAGCGGGCCAAGGATCGACAGAATGACGATGCCAAGCAGACGCATGCGCCGTCCGCCCGGGTGCACGGGCTGTGGCTTGCTGGAAGATTTCGCCCGCTTCTCTCTAACCGCCATCGCTTTTCTCCTTGGCGTAATTGGCCTCCTCGGGGTTCTTATCCCCCGCACCCGTACGCTCCAGCTCCAGCATGTTGGCCTTGATTCGCAGCAAATGGTCGATCAACGCTTCGCTCTCCGCCGCAGGGATACCCTTGAGTGCTTCGCCGCGGGTCACGTCGGAAAAGCTGCGCATCCGGTCGAGCACCGGCTGCACCCTGGCTTTCAAAAACAGTCTCCAGGCGCGCCGGTCGCCGGGATCGCGGCGCCGCTCCACAAAACCCTTCGCCTCGAGCCGGTCGATATGGCGGCCGAGCGTGATGGTCTCGACTTCAAGAATCTCGGCAAGCACCGTCTGGTTGATGCCTTCCCGGCGGCGAAGCTGTGCCAGCACCCGCCATTGCGCGCGCGTCAGTCCCAGGCTGCGGGCACGGCCATCGAAACGCTTGCGGACCAGGCGCGAGACATCCGCCAGCAGAAACCCGAGGGACCGGGTGAGATAGGGATCGTCGCTCATACCTCAATATAATAAGTTAGCTTATTATATGCCAGCATTATATTTGCCGGGCGCAATTTGGGCATGATCGGACGGGCGAGCAGTAAAATGCCGGACCGCTTGCACAGCGGCCCGGCATGATAAAAGTCGTGGCTTGGCCGAGAACCTACATTTTGGCTTTTTCGGCCCATGTCGGCATCGGGTATACCAGCTTGCAGGCGGCAAGTTCAAACGGATAGATCGTGCAATATTTGCCATTTTGAACCTGCATCAAAATTCCGCGCGTGAGCATGTTCTGACCGTCCTTGCCGAACTTGATGCCCCGGTAGGGAACGATCAGCTGGGAGCCGGGAATGTCGGTCTCGGTCAGCGCCTGGCGGATTTTCTCGGGGTCCGTCGAGCCGGCCCGGTTGATGGCGTCGGCGAGCGCAATGAACCCGGTAAAGGCGCGCGCCGGTACGTCGGAAAGATCGCGGCCGCCGGAGTTTTTCTTGAACAGCTCGTTGATCTTGCCAATCAGCGGAATCATATCGGCGAGATCGGTATTGAACGGCGAGCGCGTAATGACGCCTTCGGCGTCCTTGCCCATGGTTTTCAGAAAACTCGGATCGGTATATCCGGCATTCTGCGCCACCAGCAGTTTCGGATTATAGTCGAGTTCCTTCGCCGTCTTCAGGAACAGGACGGCGTCGGACGTATAGGATGAAGGCAGAAACATATCGGCGTTGGCCGCCTTCAGCCGCTGGACTTCCGCCGTGAGAGACGTGGTCTTGGCCTTGTAGGCGATTTTTTCGACTACCTTGTAACCTTGCGCCTTGGCCATTTTGTTCTGCACCGAACCACTGTCGGACCCCCACAGGGAGTCCTCGTGAAAGATCGCCACACTGTCGAGCTTGTTGCCGGTTTTCTTTTTGAAATCCTTGGCGAACTCAAACATCAGTGCGGTAAACTCACCGTCATGCGGGGTCACGCGGAAAAAATATTTCAGGCCCCGGGTGGTCAGTTTCGGCGAGGTGGATTCGCCGTTGACCCAGGGAATTCCGGCGCGTTCGGCCACCAGGCTCGCGGCGCCGGTCACGGAAGAATAGTAAGCGCCGAACATGGCGACCACTTTCTCCTGATTGATCATCCGCTCCGTTTCGCCCTGTCCCACGTCGGGCTTGCCGCCATGGTCGCCAACGATCATGCTGATCTTGGCGCCGCCCAGGCCGCTCAGGCCCTTGTTCTTGGCCAGCGGCATGTCGAGATCGTAGGATCCATTGATGATCTGAATCGCCGTCTTGACGGCGGCGACGGCGTCCTTGCCGACCTGCGCGACCGGCCCGGTCAACGGGTACAGCACGCCGATAACGACTTTTTGTGCCTGGGCTGCCGTGGTGATGGCAACGCCGGCGAGCAAGGCTGTCGCAGCCCGGCCCCAAACGCGTTTTTTCAGTAAATTTCCTTCCTGATGTTTTTTTA
>JADFHH010000095.1 GCA_022567275.1 Pseudomonadota bacterium
CAAAGACTGCGTCGACTGCACCGATCCACCTGACGGGATCGGGTCCGGTGTTGCCCGCGTCGCCAGCCGATGTGGCTGAGGCCACATCGTTACCCATAACTCGACTCCTGCACGTCCTTCGTTGCCGCGATAGCGGCGGCAAAATCACGACCCCGCTGCAATCCGATCCACAGCGTTTGCG
Organism: Pseudomonadota bacterium; assembly: GCA_022567275.1. Lineage (GTDB taxonomy): Bacteria > Pseudomonadota > Alphaproteobacteria > Rhizobiales > Methyloligellaceae > UBA2767. The sequence goes on from JADFHH010000095.1 coordinate 182, forward strand.
GCCCTGGAAAACCATCGTGTTTGCGGTTGAGGAAGCCGCCAAACCCGGCCACCATGCGCACCATCGTATCGAGTGACGGCGGCTTTTCAGGGGGCGCAAGGCGCTTGGCCACAATATAAACGGCCTGCCATTCTTCATCGGCGAACACCACGTTGCAGGGCAGTTCCGGGCACTCCCGGCCCAGCATCGTCAGGTACAGAACCCGCCAGGCAATGATCATATAAAACGCCAGCGCCGGTTCCAGCCGCTCCAATTTCTCCAGTTGCAGTTCCTCGACCTTGCAACCGGATTTGAGAATTCTGAAGTAGATTTCCACCTGCCAACGACACAGATACCAAGTCAGTTTCTCTGCCGCTTGTTCAGCGTTGTCGATGGGCAGGTTGGTCAGCAGCAGCCATTCGACAGGGTCGGTTCCAGCGGCGGGACTTTGTTCCGTGGCCAACAACGCGGTCACCTCGATATCGGGGAGCTTGGCGCCCACCCGGGAGGGGGCCTTGAGTGTGACCCGCACGGCCCGCAGGGTTTGGGTGATGCGTTGCGCCTTGCGGTTTTCGGTCTTGGGCAGGTCGAACTCGACCCGATCGAGCACCGGCGCCGCATCCAGGGCCTGGCGTAGGGTTCGACCATCGGCGAGCAAGCGGTCGTGCCGACCCCGTATCAGGTAGTGCGCTGGCGATGACTGTCGCTGCTGTTCGACGAAGATCTCGTAGATGTCGGCCTCCCGGTCAGCGACATAAATGCACCGGGTGTCCGGTAGGTCGCGCTGGCGTTCACCGACCCGTCGGTAGCCTTCGAGCCAGCGCAGGCTTTCCTTTTCTTCGATCGGGCGTTGGCCTTTGTCTTGACCCAAGCTTCCCGGTTCCCGGGTCCAGGTCCAGGCGTCGATCACGCCCAGACACAGGCGCTCCGGGGTCACGGCAAGCGTCGGGTGGAGATACAATCCCCGGCGGTTTTCATAATTCAGCGGCCCCAGCCCCTGCATATCGTTCTTGCCGGTGTAATCGAGCTCGGTGGTATCCTGGATGCACAAGATGTGACGATGCTCGGCCATCCGCTGCTGGCTGGCCCGATAGTGGGGTTGCAGCACTTGCTGTGCGGTGACCTGGTGGTGGTCGAACAAGCGGTAGGCGGCGCGGGTCTCATCCCAGCCGCCGCACGCCGCAGGGATGCTCACCGTGGGTTGGTCACCCAAGCGCGACAGCAGTTTTCGGGCGCGGCGATTCAAGCGCTTATCGCCCAAGTCGATGCCTTCCAACTCCGCCGCCAGGGCGCTCATGAGGACACCCCCAAGGCTTGCCTGAAGCGCCGTTGCAAGGGGAACAGGTAGAGGTCTTTGATCGGCAGCTCGGCCCGGTGGCGGCGGTCGGCCCGATCGCCGGCCTGGCCGAGCTGGGCGCCTGCGGCGGCAAGGAAATCGCCGCCCCCGGATCGGGTCCGGGGCAGAGCTCTTGCCGGCGTCGCCCCGATGAACTGGGACCGCGGCGCCCGGCGCGGGCAGCGGCGCATCAAGGGCGGGCGGGCTCAGGTCCGCAAGCAACTCCACATGGCAGCCCTCTCCGCCGCTTCGCGAGGCGCCAACCCGGACCTGAAAAACTTCTGTGACCATCTCAAAGCCCGCGGCAAAAAAACCAAAGTCGCCCTCACCGCCGTCATGCGCAAGCTCGTAATCCTTGCCAACACACTGATAAAAGAGGATCGTCTATGGCAGCCCATTGCCCCTTGACTTCAAACACAGATGCTCACGCGTTATCCTTGCGCCGGCGCACCTCGCCGAAAATCTCCCAGTGCTCGCGGCCCTCCATGCCGATATTGGCCTGGATTTCAGGGCTGCCGGGGCGCAGGAAGGGATTGGTTTCAAGCTCGCGCGCGAGAGTGGTGGGAACCGTCGGCTTCCCCTGCGCCCGCAACTCACGCACCTCTTTCGCGCGCGCCTGTAGGGCCGCGTTGCCGGGCTCCACGGTGAGCGCGAAATCGGCGTTGGCTACGGTATATTCATGGCCTGAATAGATCACCGTCTCGGGCGGCAGCGCCCTGATTTTCGATAGCGAGTTCCACATGGTTTTGGCATCGCCCTCGAACACCCGGCCGCAGCCCATGGTAAACAATGTATCGCCGGCGAAGGCCACTTTTGCATCGGGGAACCAGTAGGTGATGTGCCCCGCCGTGTGGCCCGGCGTGTCGAACACTTTTGCGGTGAAGGCGCCAAACTCGTAACTGTCGCCCTCGCCAAGCTTCACGTCGATACCCGGAACCTTGTCCGCTTCATTGCGCGGCCCGGCGATGGTGCAGCCGGTTTCGCCCTTGAGTTCCAGATTTCCGCCCGTATGGTCGGCGTGATAATGGGTGGTGAGGATATGGGTGAGCGTCCAGCCCTTGTCGGCGAGGGCCTGCCTGACGGCGCCCGCCTCCGGCGCGTCGATGGAGGCGGTGAGGTTGTTTTCGCCATCGTGGATGAGCACGCCGTAATTGTCGCTCAGGCAGGGAAACTGGTAGATATCGAGTGTGGCCATGACGGGTCCCGCTTTGTAATGAAGACATTTACATTCGCCAACCTATCACTGCTTCAGCGCGATTGAAAATGTCATGGCTGAATTTGATCACAATCGCGGTTAGGATCATGCGCTAATATACGCTTGACGTACAACGTCATTATGCGTTATGTTGGCGATCATATGATTGAAAGTTATCGCGGCAAGAAGACACGGCAGTTCGCGGAAGGAAAATTCATCAAGGCATTTTCCGGCTTTGACACCCAAGCTGAAAGACGGTTGGCGATTTTAGACGCCGTTACGTCGCTGGATGATTTGCGAGCGTTACGCAGCAACCACTTAGAAGGATTGAGCGGAGATCGAAAAGGCCAATTCAGTATTCGCATCAATCTGCAATGGCGTATTTGTTTTACGTGGCCGAGCGATGCCTCCGGGCCCTGCGATGTCGAAATAACGGACTATCATTAGAGCACAATCCGAAAAGTGTGAAACGGTTTTCGGATAAATTGTGCGGTAAAACAAACAGATAGACCACCAACCTGATTGAATCAGGGTGGTGCTCTAGAGATAAGGCAAGTTGAGATGCTGAAGAGAACCGTACATCCGGGGCTGATTTTGAAAGATGAGCTGGATGAAATCGATGTCACGCCGACCGAGCTTGCGCGTCAAATCGATGTTCCGGCAAATCGCATGAGTCAGATCATCAATGGCAAGCGTTCAATAACCGGCGATACGGCTTTGCGTCTGGGTCACTGGTTCGGCATGAACCCGCAATTCTGGATGAATCTGCAAGCCCAGTTCGATCTGGTATCGGCACGCCGCGGAGCAGGAGAGCAAATCAGGAACCTGCCGAGAAAAATGGAATTAATGTAAAATACCGGGCAGCCGTTTTCCCGATAGAATCTTTATAGCAGCCTGTTTTGCGACTGCGCGGCATCGATCGCTCAGCTAACAATAGTTAGCGGATCAAACCGTGATACGCTCGATCGAAACTAATCGTAAATTGGAGAAGCGCGATGCCGGTTGCGGAAGGTGGATGTCTATGCGGCGGGGTGCGATATGCGGTCAGCGCGCAACCTATCCGAGTCACAATATGTCACTGCAAATTTTGCCAAAGAGCAACCGGCGGGGCGTACCTCGTTGAACCGATTTTCGATAAAGCTGTTTTCTCCGTCATTACCGGCGAGGCTAAAACTTATGAACACCGCTCCGAGGGCAGCGGTAAAATGGTCACTATTCACTTTTGCGAGACGTGCGGCACCAAGCTGTTCCTGACGTTTGAACGATTTCCGGATGTCGCCGGAATTTACGGCGGTACGTTCGATGACCCGAACTGGTTCGACCGGACGCCGGAAAATTCCAAACATATATTTATCGGGGTAGCACAGCACGCAACAGTCATCCCCGCAGGCGTGAACACCTACCGCGAACATGCGACGGCTGGGGATGGCGCACCTGTCGAGCCAACAATATTCGACACGCCCAAAACCATAAGACCCGGCGAATAACCGGCCGGACCCTTTTGCAGGGTCATGCCGGATATGGAACTGTCCTTTCAAACTCTCATTTTATTGTCCATGGTGCTTGTTTCCCTGTATTTTGACCCGCCTGACCAAACACAATTGCATGGCATTAATGGGTCCGGACCCTAAGATAGGAATCGATATCCTGCCGGATTGAAAGCGCCCCCATGAACGTGGACATTATCGATCTTCGCGAATTTTACGCCCGCCCGCTGGGGACGGTGGTGCGGCGCATCATTGTTCAGCGGCTGCGCGCGCGCTGGGGCGATGTGCGCGGCATGGCCGTGTTCGGATTTGGCTATGCGGTGCCTTATCTGGGCGTTTTCCGCAACGAAGCGACGCGCCTCGGCGCGCTGATGCCGACCTCCCAGGGGGTCGTCGCCTGGCCGCAGAACCAGCCGCGCCAGGCTGTGCTCGTGCAGGAGGACGAATTGCCGCTCTCGGATAGTTGCGCCGACCGGGTGCTGGTGGTTCACGGCGTGGAGACAACGGAAAACACTGCTGCGCTGCTGCGCGAGGTGTGGCGCGTGCTGGCGCCGGAGGGACGGTTGATTCTGGTGGTGCCCAACCGCACCGGCATCTGGGCCCGGTTCGACACCACGCCGTTCGGCCATGGCCGCCCCTATAGCCGTGGACAGCTGACGCGGCTGCTGCGCGAGGCCATGTTCACGCCCCTCAACTGGGATCAGGCGCTCTATATGCCGCCCTTCAACTGGCCCGTCCTGCTGCGCTCGGCGATCGCCTGGGAGCGGGTTGGCGCGATTCTGTGGCCGGGATTATGCGGCGTGAATATCATCGAGGCGACCAAGCAGGTTTATGCCGTGATGCCGGAGACCAAACGCAAGGGCGTGCGGGCGCGCTTCCACCCGATTCCCGCATGAGGTTGCATCGGATAGGGGATTATCAACCCAAGCCGGTTCCTGTTGCGATTTCTGATGGACAAGCGGCGTGTCTTCAAGTTGAAGATTGAATCCCGGTCGAAAATTGACCACCATACAATCATCGGCATTTCATCTGATTCTAAGGAATGTCAGCAGAGTCATCTTTGCACTATGAGGTGAAATGGCCGAACCAGGCCGATATCCGAAGCTGGACTTCGACCCTGCCAGACAGGGTCCGCTCGCGGGCGTGCGGGTCCTGGATTTGTCGCGGGTTGTCGCCGGCAACATGTTGAGCTTGCAGCTCGCGGATTTCGGAGCTGACGTCTTGAAAGTGGAGAACCCGGCGAAGGGCGATCCCTTGCGATCCTGGGGCGATAACGGCGTGGAAACCTCATGGAAGGTTTACTCGCGTAACAAGAAGAGCATCGGCCTCAACCTGCGTGACGCACGGGCCCGGGAAATCCTGCTGAAGCTGGTGCCGGCGACACACATACTGGTGGAAAATTTTCGTCCGGGCCGGCTGGAGAAAATGGGACTCGGCCCCGAGGTCCTCCACCGGCACAACCCAAAACTTGTCATCGTTCGTATCACCGGCTTTGGCCAGACCGGCCCCTACCGGCAGCGGCCGGGCTTTGGCACGCTGATCGAGGCCATGTCGGGCTTCGCCGCGCGCAACGGTTTTGCCGATCGCGAACCCGTGCTTCCTCCTTTCGCCCTGGCGGATATGGTCGCCGGGCTGACGGGTGCGTTCGCAACCATGGTGGCGCTGCGCGAAGTGGAGCAGAAGGGCGGCAAGGGGCAAATCATCGACCTTTCGCTGCTCGACGCCATGCATGCGATCATGGGACCCGAGGCGATGATATTGAAACTCACGGGCAGGGTGAAGGCGCGGGCCGGCAGTTCCTCCAATACCGCTGCGCCACGCGGGGTTTTCCGCACCAGGGATGGCGCATGGATTGCCCTGTCGGCATCTATCCAGACCATGGCGGAGCGGGTGTTCAAGGTTATCGGCAGGCCCGAAATGATCGCAGACCCCCGGTACCGCACCAATCAGGACCGGGTCAGGCACAAGGAGGATGTCAACGGTGCGGTCGCCGAATGGATTGGCGCGCGAACCCAGGCAGAGGTTGCCGAGATATTCGAGCGTGAGGAGATTACCGCTGCGCCGATCTACGACCCGCGCGACATGGAGCGCGATGCCCATTTCCGCGAGCGGGCCATCATTGTTGAATTGCCGGACGAGGAAATCGGCTGGGCGCCGATGCATGGCATTGTGCCCCGGCTCTCGGAAACGCCCGGTGCGTTCCGATGTCCCGCGCCCCGGCTTGGAGCCGATACAGATGCCGTCCTTGATGCCATGGAGATTGACGCCACGGCCCGCGCCGAGCTCAGGGCTGCCGGAGTCATCGGCGGCGGCAAGGATAACCGATGAACCAGACGATCAAGGAACAGCCGGTATGGCGCTCTCTGCTTTTCGTTCCCG
>JADFHH010000096.1 GCA_022567275.1 Pseudomonadota bacterium
CCGGCGCTTGAAGTCGTCGCTCCATCTACGGCGCGTCCGCCTTGGCATTCCAGACATCGGTTAGTGTCCACTTATTTTAAGCGGACACTTAAGCCCGCAATCCGCGGACACAGTTACAGATCAGCGGCTCAGGCAAAAGGTGGGGGAGGCCGGACGCTTACGTTCATCATAGCCTACCCCCCTCTAATCCCCATCCATCCGCAACGCCGCGATAAACGCCTCCTGGGGAATATCCACTTTTCCGAACTGGCGCATCTTCTTCTTCCCCTTCTTCTGCTTGTCGAGAAGTTTGCGCTTTCGCGTCACGTCGCCGCCGTAGCATTTTGCCGTCACGTCCTTCCTCAGTGCGCCGATGGTTTCGCGCGCGATGATTTTTCCCCCCAAGGCCGCCTGGATGGGGATTTTGAACATATGGCGCGGGATCAGCTCCTTGAGGCGTTCGCACAGCGCACGGCCGCGGCTCATCGCGCGGTTGCGGTGCACGACCATCGACAGGGCGTCTACGGCCTCGCCATTGACCAGAATGGTCATGCGCACGAGATCGCCCCGGGCGTAGTCCGTCAAGGTGTAGTCGAACGAGGCATAGCCGCGGCTGATGGATTTCAGCCGGTCGTAGAAATCGAACACCACCTCGTTCAGGGGCAATTCATAGACCGCCATGGCGCGGGTGCCGGCATAGGTGAGTTGTTTTTGCCGCCCCCGCCGGTCCTCGCAAAGTTTCAGCACCGAGCCGAGATATTCGTCCGGCACAAGAATCGTCGCCTCGATCCACGGCTCTTCCATATGATCGATCTTCACCGGGTCGGGCATGTCGGCCGGGTTGTGCAGCTCGGATATGCTCCCGTCTGTCAGATGCAACCGGTAGATGACGCTGGGCGCGGTTGTCACCAGATCGATATCGAATTCGCGCTCCAGCCGCTCGCGGATGATCTCCAGATGCAGCAGGCCCAAAAACCCGCAGCGGAAGCCGAAACCCAGCGCGGCGGAATTTTCCACCTCGAAGGAGAAGCTGGCGTCGTTGAGCCGCAGCCGCGCCACCGCCTCGCGCAACGCTTCGAAATCCGCCGCGTCGGAAGGAAACAGACCGCAAAACACCACCGGCTGGGCCGGCTTGAATCCGGGCAGCGAGTGTTCGCAAGGAGCTTTTTCATCCGTCACCGTGTCGCCGACGCGGGTGTCGGCCACCTCCTTGATGGCGGCGGTGAAAAAGCCGATTTCTCCCGCACCAAGCGTGCCGGTCAAATGCTGCTTGGGGCGAAAAATGCCGACCCGGTCGACAAGATGGCGCGCGCCGGTGGACATGAGGCGGACGCGCTGGCCTTTTTTGAGCGTGCCGTCGACGATGCGCACCAGCACCACCACGCCGAGATAGGGGTCATACCAGCTGTCCACCAGCAAGGCTTTGAGCGGCGCATCCGGATCGCCCTGAGGCGCCGGCAGGCGGGCGACGATGGCCTCGAGCACATCCTCGACGCCCTGCCCGGTTTTTGCGGAAATCTCTATTGCCTCCGACGCATCCAGCCCGATCACGTCCTCGATCTGGCGCCGCACCTTGCCGGGATCGGCGGCCGGCAAATCGATCTTGTTGAGCACCGGTACGATCTCATGGTCGGCGTCGAGCGCGTGATAGACATTGGCGAGGGTTTGCGCCTCCACCCCCTGGCTGGCGTCGACCACCAGCAGCGAGCCTTCGCACGCCGCCAGCGACCGGTTCACCTCATAGGCGAAGTCCACATGACCCGGCGTGTCGATCAGGTTCAGCACATAGCTTTCGCCATTCTTCGCGGTGTAATCGAGATGCACCGTCTGCGCCTTGATGGTGATGCCGCGCTCGCGCTCGAGCTCCATGCTATCGAGCACCTGTTCGGTCATCTCGCGCGCAGACAGACCGCCGCAATGCTGGATCATGCGGTCGGCAAGCGTCGACTTGCCGTGGTCGATATGGGCAATGATCGAGAAATTGCGGATGCGCGAAAGCGGGATTGTCTGGCGCGTGCTCATGGGGGCGCTTCTAGCACTGTGATGCGTGCTGCGGGAAGTGGAGTCTATCTTCCCCGCCACGCCCGTTGCGGCCTGTGACCGGCCGGGAAGGGCGGCGCCTGGGACATGATCAGAATGGAGATGCGCCGGTTCGATGCCAGGAACGGGTCTTCGGGAAACAGCGGTTCGGCGTCGGCGCGGCCGATGACCGAATGGAAGCGGTCATGGGGCAAGCCGTTTTCGGCCAGGATACGCCGTGCGGCCCTGGCCCGGTCGGCGGACAAATCCCAAAGCGTATAACCGGGCCTGTCGTAGAGCCGGGCGGAGTCGGTGTGGCCGGTGATTTGAATCTGGTTCGGCAGCTGTTTGAGTACAGGGGCCATCTTCGCCAGCAGTTTCACCGTACGCTCATAGGGCGTCACGGAGCCTTGCGGGAACATCGAGCGGCCCTCCTGATCGACGAGCTGGATTAGCAGTCCCTCGGGCGTCTCCTCCACCAGAATATTGTCGGAAACTTCGGTGATCTCCGGCAACTCCCGCCAGGCCTGGCGCAATGACGCGGCGGCGAACGCGAAATGGCGCGGACGCTCGATTTCGCTTTTCTCGATATCGTGGGTGTTTGCCTCGGGACCCTGCTTGCGCCGCAGATCATGGCTTTTCTCGGCGAAATCGGAATCCTGGTCACGCGCAAGCGGTGAGATATTTCTGACAAAGTCACGCACCGGCACGCCTTCTTGTTCGATCATGCCCGCTTTGCGCTCGACATCCTTGATGCCGAATGCTTCGCGCATGGAACCCGCCACAACCTGCAGCTTCTCCTGGTCCTGGATCGAGAAGGAGATGATCAGGACGAAGAAGCACACCAGGATCGACATCAGATCGGCGAAAGTGATCAGCCATGAGGGCTGACCATCATGGGAAGCTTCAACTCTTCGTGCCATTGCTGCGTCCACTCATTGACGGGTTCCAGGGTTTTGGACTCTAGGTGGCCATCGCCTCGGCAGCCTCATCCGCGGCGATTTTCGAGCGCGTTTTCTCCGGCAGATATGCGACCAGCATTTCGCGGATAAGATTCGGGTTCTTGCCCGAACTCAACTGCATGATGCCGTCAATTGTAAGGGTCTGGCTGACATCGACAATCTTGCCCTTGGTCGACAGCTTGTCGGCGATGGGCAGGGCGATAAGGTTGGCGATCACGGCGCCATAGAGCGTCGTCAGAAGCGCCACCGCCATGGCTGGACCGATCGTGGAGGGGTCCTCCATATTGCTCAGCATTTGCACCAGACCGACAAGCGTACCAATCATTCCGAATGCCGGAGCGGCGTCGCCAATGGCCTTGTAAATGCGCTGGCCTTCGTCGAGTTGTTTGAGATTCTGATCGCGCTCGAGCTCCAGCGACTCCTTGATGAACGCCGGTTCGTATCCATCGGCGACGAACTGTGCGCCTTTCTTCAGGAAGGGATCGTCTATCTCCAGATTGTCGAGGGCGAGCGGGCCCTCGCGCCGAACCTTTTCGGCCAGCACGGCAATTTGTTCGATCATTTCCATCGGATCGGTCTGCTTGTGGGTGAAGGCCACCTTGCCGCCGAGTGCAAGCGCATGAAAAACGACTTTCAGCGGAAAGCGGATGAAAGTCGCCGCCATGCCGCCGCCTACCACGATCATTACGGACGGTATGTTGACGAATGTCCCCACATCGCCGCCGACCATAACGGCCATTGCGACCACAACGCTGCCGGCGATAATACCTGCGATTGTTGCAATATCCATGATTTTCCCTGATGCTCCCGTCCTGCGCGACTTGTGCGTTTAGAAGCCTTGAAATCCCATGCGCATTGTAGGAGAAAACACCCTAACCATTCACTAAAATCAAAGCATGAAGGAGTTTATTTATTCTATAAATTTCGGTAATACTTTGTTATCTATAACTCGACATGAATAACATAATATAAATTATGTATGTATTAGAAAGAATATTATAGTTACTAATATATTAAATCTGTAAATTGGCGAAACTTTCACCGGTTGACCGTCTGCAATTGGCCGTAGTCGCCGTTCCGCGTGAGTTTGGGCGGAGCCAGGTTACAGGGGGGTTAGTTTGCGGTGCGCCGGGCGAGTTCCGCTCGGGCGGCCTCCGCCAGAAACCGTGAGCGGTTGGTTGCGATCGAGTCGATTTCCTCGAGCAAGGCCTCGTCGAGCGTGACATTGACGCGCCTGGCGCGGCCCGGAACCGTCACCCCGATGACCGAAACCGCCACCATCGCGACCTCGGGATCGGAGGTAACATCCTCGATCACCGTGGGCTTGGGCAACGGATCGCCGTCGCGAACCATAAGCGCGACGTGCCCGGCGAGCGCTTCATGCGCGTTGACCAGCGCCTCTTCCGCCGTATCGCCGGCGCTGACGCAGCCCGGAAGGTCGGGAAAAGTCACGCCATAGGCGCTATCGGGTTCCTTCTCCAGAATCGCGGGATAGAAAAGTTTTTTCATCGGATTTGCTTCGTCCACACATCGGGGAGCAGCAACATCTATGGGATGTATGAGAGTATGATAAGACTCTTCCCCATGAAAAAGTCGAAAAAACGCAAAGCCCGCCCGGCCAGGGGAAAAGGGCGGGCGAAGCAGAAGCAGATGCCGAAGGCCAGACAACGGCCGGGTGCAGAGGCTGCCTCTTCCGCCGAGCTGTTCTCCGGCGGATTCGACTTTTCAGCCTCCTCTGCGCCGAGGGGCGGGTCAGACCTCATCGGCCGCTCACGCGCCGAATTGCAAAAGGGCAATCCCGGGCAAGCCCTTGCCCTGGCGCGTCAGGCGCTCAGCTCAAGTCCGCAAGACGCCGAGGCGCTCAATCTGGCCGGCGTCGCCGCCTTCCAGTCCGGTCAGCCGCGCGACGGCCTCGATCTGCTGCGCACGGCGGTTGCCTTCGCGCCCGAAAACGCCGAAGCACAAACCAATCTTGGCAATGTGCTGGCCGCGCTCGATCGCCCCGGCGAGGCCGAAGCCGCTTACAAGGCAGCCGCCTCGGCGGACGCCAGCTATGCGGAAGCCGCTTTTAATCTGGGCATCCTGATGCAGGCGCAGAACCGCTTTGCCGACGCCCTTGCGGCCTTTGAGCGCGCGGTGGAAATTTCGCCAACCCATAGCGGCGCGCATCTGGGGCTGGGCAACGCGCGCAAGGCGCTCATGCGTCTCGATGCGGCCAGGGAAGCTTATGAAGCGGCGCTTCACCGCAACCCGGCCCTGGCCGAGGCGCGCACCAATCTGGCGGCGGTGCTTCAGGAGTTGGGCGATTTCGCAGGCGCGGCGCGTGAAGCCAGGCGCGCCCTCGACGTCAACCCCGAGCTGCACGAAGCGCGCTACAATTACGCCATCGCGCTGCAGGAACTTGGCCGCACCGAAGAGGCGATTGAAGCCTACGCCCAGGTGCTCGAAGGGGCGCCGGACCACGCCGCCTGCGCGCTCAATATCGGCTATGGACTGCAACAGCTCGAGCGGCTGGACGAGGCGGGGCAAGCTTTTGAAAAAGCCATCGCCATCGATCCGCATTTCGCCAAGGCGCATGTCAATCTGGCCGATTTGAGATTGCAGCAGGACAACCCGCAGGGCGCCCTCGATGTCTGTGACGCTTTCCTCGAAAATCACCCGGGACAGGCCGACCTGCTGGCCTTCAAGGCGGTTACCCTGTGGGATCTGGGACGCGAGGACGACGCCCGCCGCCTCACTGATTTCGCGCGCTTCGTGCGCATTGTTCATATCACCCCGCCGGAAGATTTCGACGGGCTGGCGGCCTTTAACGCCGCGCTCTGCGCCCATGTGACAAGCCACCCCAGCCTCACGCTCGCGCCGCAAAGCCACGCCACCCGCAAGGGCAAACACTCCGGCGAGCTGCTGAACGAACCCAAGGGGCCCATTGCCGGCCTCGAGGCGGAAATTCTGCTTGGCGCCGTGGCTACCCGCGGCGAGTTTGGCGGCGATGAAAGCCACCCCTTCCTGGCCTCACCGCCGAAGCACTGGACGCTGTCGGTTTGGGGCGTGGTCATGCAGGGGGGCGGGCATCAGATCCCGCATATCCACCCCGCCGCGTGGCTCAGCGGCGTCTATTATGCGCAACTGCCCGATGCAACCGGTACTCAGCAGAGCGGCAAGGCCGGCTGGATCGAGTTTGGCCGCCCGCCGGAGCATTTTCACAACAGAACCGCACCCGAAACCCTGTCCGTTCAGCCCGAGCCCGGCATGATGGTGCTGTTCCCGTCTTATTTTTATCACCACACGGTGCCATTCGAGGCATCCGGCACGCGCGTCTCCATCGCCTTCGACCTGATGAGCAGGACCGGCCTGCTGAAGCATGTCTTCCCAGAACTGGAGGCTTGCAAGGCCATCTCTCAGCCTGCTAAGTTCCATAATCTGGATGTGTACAAGCATATCCTGGCCGCGGTGGACAGCGTGCCTTCCACGAAGCTGTATGTCCGACTGGCTGCCCTGTTCCACGACATTGCCAAGCCACAGACTCGGACTGAGGAAAATGGAATCATCCATTTCCTTCATCACGAGC
>JADFHH010000097.1 GCA_022567275.1 Pseudomonadota bacterium
GGCAGTGTGCAACCCGGCCCGCAGACCCTCGAGCGTCGGCGCCGGGGCCCCCGGTTTGGTGTCCGGCGATACCGAGTGGACCAGCCGCCCGCCCTCGGGGGCCGCAAGATCAAAAATCGAGATGTCAAACCCCTGGCCTCCCGGCGCGGCCGACAATTCAATGGCATCGGCCACTATCCTCTCGATATCAAGGACCGCCAGCGCGTAGCCTTCCAAGGAATCCCTTCGATCCGCCACCGATCGGGTCACCGCCCCATTCCGGTAGATCGGCGCAAAAATCAGAACTCCCGGACGGGCTCCACCGCCCTGGACAAGGTTGATTTTGGCGCTGGCGACGACCTCCCCCGTGTCGCGCGCCTTTTCCAGCGCCCCGGAAGCCAGCCGTTTTGGCTGCAAGCCTATCGTGGCCTGTTTCTTGTCGGACTGGAGGACGACCGACAAACGCCAATCGCCGATGTCGTTGAGCGCCTTGATCCCGGACAGGGGTATGCCCCAGTCACCCGCGATTTCGATCGTCTGCTCTGGCCCGCGCCAGCCATGACGGCGGTCATAGGCCACCAGGCCGCTGACCAGCGCCTTGCGCGCCTCGCGTTGCAGTCTTGGATCGAGTGTGGTGCGTACGGAAAGACCGCCGCCATACAGCTTGTCCCAGCCATAGCTGTCCAGTAACTGACGCCGCACCTGCTCGGCGAAAAACTCGGCGGCGAAGATATGCGAGCCCAGCGGCCGCGGGTTGACATCCAGCGGCTGCGCCTTGGTGGCTTCCGCCTCTTGCGCCGTGACAAAGCCGTTTTCAACCATGCGGTCGATGACCCAGTTGCGCCGCGACAAGGCGCGATCGGTATAACGGAAGGGATGGTAGTTATTCGGCGCCTTCGGCAAAGCGGCCAGATAGGCAACGTCCGACAGGGTCAACTCGTTCAGCGACTTGCCCCAATAATTCAGCGCCGCAGCGGCGACGCCGTAGGATTTCAGGCCAAGGAAAATTTCATTGAGATAAAGCTCAAAAATTTGTTCCTTGGTGAACGCGCGCTCGATGCGAATGGCGAGGATCGCCTCTTTAAGTTTGCGCTCGATGGTTACGTCACTCGTCAGGAGAAAATTCTTCGCGACCTGCTGGGTGATGGTCTATGCGCCGACCAGCCGCCGGTTTTGACGCAGATTATTGATATTCGTCATCGCCGCGCGGACGATGCCTTGAAAATCGACGCCGCCATGGCGATAGAAATTTTTATCCTCGGAGGAAAGAAAGGCCTGCACCAACTTTTCAGGAATTGCGTTCATCGGCACATAAATACGCCGTTCCGTCGCATATTCCGCGATCAGGCTCCCGTCACTGGCATGTATCCGGGTCATGACCGGAGGCTCGTATTTCGCCAGCACTTCATAGTCCGGCAAATCCTTGGACACGCGCCAAAGCAGGAAGGCCGCGCCGGCAGATCCAGCGACAAAGAAAATCATGCCGACCGCGAACAGATATCCGAGCAGCCGCAGCACCGGGTTACGCGTTCTGCGGCGCTTTACTTTCTCCGGCGGTTTGATCGGGGCGGTGATGTCCATGAGGTCCGGTCCGTGACGATTATCTATTGCGCCGTTTCGATGGTGGCAACCCTAGCGAGAAATATGGCGATATATGGTCTAGGGCCTGATGTTTTTCCGTGGCCTGCTCTTGCTGGAAGCATACAGCAATACAGAGCATATAATTGAATCGTTAATAGGGATTTCGTGCCGTGCGTTTGGAAAAATATGTATCCACTGCATTTACCACCGCGGACGCGACCTTTTTGCGCCATGCGGCTGACATGAGACGCTTCACGTCCACCGGATTGCTCATATAACCGAGTTCAAGCAGTACGGAAGGAACATCGGGCGCCTTCAGGACACGGAAACCGGCATATTTGTGCCCTTTTTTCCTGATTTTGGTTTTGCCTCTCATGCTGCCCAGGCAAAATGTGGATGAGGCCGGATGCTTTTCGCTCATCCGTAACGCGTATTCTTCATCTGCCATGACCTGAATTCGTGCCATAGCGCCAGACTCCCTGTGTCCCTTCACCGCTTATCGTAAGCACTGTAAACTGCATCATGCTCTCGGTCCTTCATAACCGCACTTACAGGCATCTGTTTGCAGCGCAGGTGGTTGCGCTTCTCGGCACCGGGCTTGCGACCGTCGCGCTCGCGCTTCTTGCCTTCGGGCTTGCGGGCGATCAAGCCGGTCTTGTGCTGGGAACGGCGCTCGCCATCAAGATGATAGCTTATGTTGGCGTAGCGCCCGTCGCCAATGCCTTTGTCGACCGTCTGCCCCGTCGCAGAGTACTGGTCGCGATGGACCTTGTGCGAGCCAGTACTGTCCTCTGTCTGCCGTTTGTCAGTGAGGTCTGGCAGGTCTACGTCCTGATCTTTGTCTTGCAGTCCTCCTCGGCGGTCTTTACGCCGACGTTTCAGGCGGCCATTCCTGACATTCTTCCAGACGAGAGAGAATACACCCGCGCGCTTTCCCTCTCGCGGCTGGCATATGACCTTGAGAGCCTGCTAAGCCCGGCGGCTGCCGTGCTGCTGTTGACGCTCATGAGCTTCCATTGGCTGTTCGCCCTTACAGCTCTCGGGTTTCTCTTGTCCGCAGCACTTGTGCTCTCGGTTATTGTGCCGCAGCCCCTCGGACAGGAGGAACAGAGCGATTTCTGGGAACGCACAACGAAGGGACTGCGCATCTATTTGCGCACGCCGAGGCTGCAGGGGCTTCTTGCCCTGAACCTTTCTGTCGCGGCCGCAGGCTCGATGGTTATCGTCAATACCATCATTCTCGTCCGCAGCGTCATGGATCGGACGGAAGCCGATGTCGGCGTTGCCCTTGCCGCTTTCGGTGCCGGGTCGATGCTGGTTGCCATCGCGCTACCGCGCGTGCTTGGCAATTGGTCCGAGCGCACAGTGATGCTTGTTGGAGCATTTTGGCTGGCAGCCTGCCTGTTCGCGTTTGGAGCGTTCGCACAGACTTTTGGAGACGCCGGGCTTTGGCTGCTTCTCCTGACGATATGGTTCTTGTTGGGGCTTGGCTATTCAGCCGTGATGACGCCATCAGGGCGGCTCTTAAGGCGATCGGCCCATCCGCAGGACAGGCCAACGATCTACACAGCGCAATTTGCTCTGTCACATGCGTGCTGGCTGGTAACCTATCCGCTGGCTGGCTGGCTCGGCGCACATATGAGCGTATCGGCAACACTACTCGTGCTTGCTGGAATTACAGCTGCCGGCGCTGCTGGCGGATTGCTCGTCTGGCCGGCGAGCGATCCTCAAACGATGAACCATTTGCATGACGATTTGCCGTCTGATCACCCGCATATAGAGGGTGCGACACTCACCAAGTCAGGTTATCGCCACGCGCATGTGTTTGTTATTGATAAGCAGCACCCTAGGTGGCCTTCCGAGAGGCGAACGTAGTACGCAGGTCTGCTCAGGATAAAAGGTTTAATAGGGATTTTTTGCGGTACGCCTGGAAAAATATGTATCCACTGCCATTGCCACCGCGGATGCGACCTTCTTGCGCCATGCAGCTGACACGAGAAGTTTTACGTCTTCAGGATTGCTCATATACCCCAGTTCGATCAATACGGAGGGAACATCGGGCGCCTTCAGGACACGGAATCCGGCAGATTTGCGGCCCTTTTTCCTGATTTTGGTTTTGCCTCTCATGCTGGCCAGCAAGGTGTCGGCGAAACTGATGGACATATTCTTGGTTTCCCGCTGCGCCAGATCGATCAGAATATTCGTGACGTCATTCGATTCAGCCGGCAGTTCCACTCCGGCGATAATATCAGAGCGGTTCTCTTTGGCCGCCAGCGCCTTGGCTTCATCATCCGACGCTTTTTCCGACAAGGTATAGACCGTCGCACCGGAAACATTCTTCGCATAGCGGCCGGAAAGCGAATCCGCATGTATGGAAATAAACAGATCGGCACCCTTGCGCCGGCCAATTTCGACGCGCCGGCGCAAGGAAATATAGCTGTCGGTGCTCCGCGTCAGGATGGCCTCGTAACGTCCGGTCTTTTTCAACAGATCGCGCAGCCCCCTGGAGAAGGAAAAAACGACGTTCTTTTCCTTGGTCCCCGAGCTTGACACCGAACCTGGATCAATGCCGCCATGGCCGGGATCGATGACGATCACCCGTTTGGCGTTGCGGGATTTGCGTTGTTTGACGCCACGCAGGGCCGGTGCGGCCCGTGCTGTCTTGTTGCCCGCCTTGATTGCCATGGCGGCGCGGGATTTTGCCTGCGCGCGCTGTGCGTCGAGGAATGTCTTGCGGTCGGTTCTGACCAGATCGACCACCAGCCGGGGCGGGTGCCCGTCCCGCGCCGGCCAGATGGAGGATTTATCAACCAGCACCGGCGCTATGATATCGAGGATGATGCGCACGCCATAAGGTTCGACCCGGCCATAGCGGTAGCCCGTCACCAATCCCTTGCCCTGTTTGCCCTTCCCGGCCGGAAAATTGAGCTTCACATCGGATAAATCGATGATCACCCGGGTGGGATCGGCCAGGGTGCGAACCGCGAATTTGACCTTCCTGGAGAGCACGATGACAAAGCGCGTGCGCTGTGCGTCGCCGCCCAGACGCGCATCCCTGGCGACGGATTCAGCCGCACCGGCGCGTGTCAACCCGGCGCCCGGACAGAGTTGCGCAATCCAGATCAAGCAAAAAGCGGCGGCACATCGCGCCCACCTGATCCGCCAGTGTTGCGTTTTCCTGTTGCCCGGCATGATCGCCTTCTCTTAAAAACCCTTTTAGCAGTCTGCTGTAAAAGAGTAATCAAGCGGTGTTTTTCCTGCAATATTGTTTATGATTTGGTGCGGTGGCGTGTTCATAACCCCTAAAATCCCTGTGATTCCGGGGTATTTTGGTGATTTTGCACTGAACACTTGTGTGCTCATGTTGGCGCCTCCAGCAATTTTGCCAAGCGTATGAGATTATACGCGCTCAATCCGGCCAATGCCACCAGCTGTGGCATGACCGGATCATGCTCGAAACGCCCGGGGCCGGAACCCTGGTTGATCGAACGATGGAAGTGATATTTTCAAAAGTTATCTAACATTTTAGTTGCGTTGGGCGGCATGATCGGGTGACAATGCGTTCAGCCAATGCGCACAAGCCGATACTCCGTTCAGAAATACGATGGTGCAATGGTTTGGCCTTTGTCTTTCGCCCCTCGCGCAACGGTTTTATCACCCGCCGCGAGAGGGTGTGTTTCGTATCAATATTGGGAGGTATCACATGTCTGTAAAAACTAAAGCGCGCAACGTGTCACGGCGCAAATTCCTGAAAGGTGGCGCGGTTGTAACAGGGGCGGCGGCGGCTACGGTCGCATTCCCGTATGTTGCGACAGCCAAGCAGACCGTTCTGAAAATGCAGGCGGCCTGGGGCGGCGGGATTTTCCTTGAAGACGCGAAGCACTATGTCGATCGCGTGAACGCCATGGGCGGCAAGGACCTGAAGATCGACCTGTTGTCGGTTAACTCCGTCGTCAAAACCAGTCAAATGCAGGATGCCGTCCACCGTGGCGTTCTGGATGCGGCTCACTACGTGCCCGCCTACTGGTATTCCAAGTCGCCGGTGGCGTCCCTGTTCGGAACCGGCCCGTGCTTCGGCTGGACGGCGCAGGAAATGCTCGGCTGGATTCACGTTGGCGGCGGCAAAGCTCTCTTCGATGAGTTGATGGGCAGCCTCGGTCTGAACCTTGTCAGCTTTTTCAACAGCCCGATGCCGGCGCAGCCTCTGGGCTGGTTCAAGGAGCAGATCAAGAGTAGCGCCCAGATGAAGGGCCTCAAATACCGCACCGTTGGTCTGGCGGCTGACGTGATGAATGAAATGGGACTGTCGGTGGTGCAGTTGCCGGGTGGCGAAATTCAGCCGGCGATGAAGAGCGGCCTGATCGACGCCGCCGAGTTCAACAACCCGACTTCCGACAGCGACTTCGGCATGCAGGACGTTTCCAAGCACTATCACCTGGCCAGTTTCCACCAATCCCAGGAATGCTTCGAGGTGACCTTCAACAAGAAGAAGTTCGATTCCCTGCCGAAAGAGCTTCAGAGCATTCTGGAATATGCTTCCGAAGCCGAAAACTCGAACTTCTACTGGTACAGCAC
Source organism: Pseudomonadota bacterium (assembly GCA_022567275.1). Lineage (GTDB taxonomy): Bacteria > Pseudomonadota > Alphaproteobacteria > Rhizobiales > Methyloligellaceae > UBA2767. Next base: position 6,136 of record JADFHH010000097.1, read on the forward strand.
CCTTCGTTATGCCGATGATCTGATCAAGCTCAGGGATAAGCATGGCGTCAATATCTACCGTACGCCCGATTCCATTATGTCGGACCAGTTGAAGGCGTGGGATGCCGTTATTGACCGGATATCGGCAAAAGATCCGTTCTTCGCCAAGGTGATTGAATCGCAGAAGGCCTATGCCAAGAAAGTGATGAACTACCTGCAATTGAACGCGCCGGATTACGGCTTGGCTTACAAGCACTATTTCGGCTGATCCGATCTGGTTTTTTGCGAGACCATTTCGCGAAATTATGCAAGTTATGGAGGGACAGCCGAAGGGCTGTCCCTCTAATATCCAGCTAAGGCCATTGAAGGTGGGGGTACTTGGCCGTGACAGCCGTTATTCATGCC
>JADFHH010000098.1 GCA_022567275.1 Pseudomonadota bacterium
ACCCGGACAAGGCCGACGCGATCACCTTCAACGCCAAGATGCGCCGCCCCGGCATCTGTGGCGCGGCCGAGACCCTGTTGGTCCACAAGGACGCGGTCGCCGCCACCCTGCCGCGCATCATCGACCGCCTGGCCAAGGCGGGCTGCGAAATCCGCGGCGACGAAGCGACGCGGGCCGTCGACGCCCGCGTGATACCCGCCACCGAGGCCGACTGGGACACCGAGTATGAAGACAAGATCATCTCGGTGCGCGTGGTCGATGACGAAGCGGGGGCCATCGACCATATCGCGGCGCACGGCTCGCACCACACCGACGCGATCGTCACCGAGGACGCCACGGCGGCCGAGAAATTCCTCGCCGAGGTCGATAGCGCCATCGTGTTGCACAATGCCTCCACCCAGTTCGCCGACGGCGGCGAGTTTGGCATGGGCGCGGAGATTGGCATCGCCACGGGCAAAATGCACGCGCGCGGGCCGGTCGGCGTGGAACAGCTCACCAGCTTCAAATATGTGGTGCGCGGCTCCGGCCAGATTCGTCCGGTATGAACGCTCCTATCGCACCAGAATTGCTGCGCGTGCCGCCGGCCTATCCGGGCATGACCATCGGCTTGCTTGGCGGAACTTTCGACCCTCCCCATGCGGGTCATTTGCAGCTTTCCCAAACGGTGCTGAAACGGCTCGGCCTCGATCGACTCTGGTGGCTGGTGACGCCCGGCAATCCGCTCAAGAGCGGCAATGATGCGGCGTCATTCGCCGCGCGACTGGCCCAGGCGGAGAAGCTGGCGCGGCACCCATATATCGTCGTTACCGGCTTCGAGGCGCGCAGGCCAAGCGTCCATACCGCCGCCACGATCGGGTTTCTCAAACGGCGCTCTCCCTCGGCTCGCTTCATCTGGGTGATGGGCGCGGACAATCTGGCTTCGTTTCACCGCTGGGCGCGCTGGCGCGACATTTTTCGCGCCGTTCCGGTCGCGGTGGTGGACCGTCCGGACGCCCGGTTCGCGGCGCGCGCGGGCGTGGCCGCGTCATGCTTCGCACCCGCCTATCTGGATGAAAGCGATGCCCATGGGCTGAAATCCATGCGCCCGCCGGTCTGGACTTTGCTGAGCGCGCCGCTTTCGCCTTTGTCCTCAAGCGAGTTGCGCTTAACGCGCAATTGATATTGACTCAGGGCAGGGGTTATCTCTACACCTGTTGCGCTCCTGAGTTGCAGGAGAGTCATCGTACAGGTGCTAATGGTACACTATGAATAAATCCCGTGCTGCGCCAAAAGTGAGCCCGGAGAAACTGCTTGGTCTCGTGCAAGAGTCCCTTGATGTCGCCAAGGCGCTGGAGGTCGTTTCCATCCCCCTTGCCGGCAAATCCTCGATTGCCGACCATATGGTCGTCGCCTCGGGGCGTTCCAGCCGCCATGTCGGCGCGATCTCCCATCAACTGCTGAAAAAATTGAAAAAGGCGACCGATTACGGCGCGCGCACCGAGGGGCTGCCCCATTGCGACTGGGTACTGATCGATGCCGGCGACGTCATCGTGCACATTTTCCGCCCGGAAGTCCGCGAATTCTACAATCTGGAAAAAATGTGGATGGCGGAGCGCCCGGACGAACGCATCGCCGTTTAGGGTATGCTGCTCACCATCGCCGCTGTCGGCAAGCTCAAACCGGGGCCGGAGCGCGATCTCTATCTCCGCTATGTGAAACGCATGACGCAAGCGGGCCGCGCGCTGAAGATCGGCCCGTTGGCGAGCATCGAGATTGGAGAATCGAAGGGCGGTAGCGCGCGGGAGCGCCGCGCGGGCGAGGCCAATACGCTGCTTGGCAAGATTCCGGACAAAGCCATGCTCATTGCTGTCGATGAAAAGGGCGATGGCCTGACCAGCGAGCAGTTTGCCCATTATTTGCGTCTCCAGCAGGAGGCGGGCGCGGCCCATCTCGTGTTCGCGCTCGGCGGGCCGGATGGTCACGGGGGCGCGCTGCGTGAACGCGCCGCGCGGTGCATCTCGCTCGGCGCCATCACCCTGCCGCATATGCTGGCCAGGATTGTGCTGGCTGAGCAGCTCTACCGGGCCATGACCATCCTCGCCGGCCATCCCTATCACCGCGGTTGATATTTCTCATACGCCTTGTGCGCGCGTATTCTAGCGACTATTGGAATATCCATGGCCGTACGACTGACACCGCCTGGCGCCATCTGGCTCGCAATTCTGCTCGCGATTGGCATTATCGTGGCTGCGCCGCCGGCGCTGGCGCAGGAGAATGTCTCTCAGAGCGATGCAAAAAAGCAGCTTGTGGAGAGCAAGCTTCAGCTGGACGCCGCGCGCGCCAGGGAAAAGATAATCGCCGCCGAGTTGGAGGAGCTGGCGCAGGACCGCGCCGGGCTGAACAAGACCCTGATCGCGACCGCCGCGCGCATCCAGGCGAGCGAAGCAAATCTGTCGAAAATCGAGAACCGGATGGCCGATCTGTCGAGCCAGGAAGAACAGGTTCGCGGCTCAATCGCCGCGCGCCACGCCACCATAACCAAGCTGCTCGCCGCCATGCAGCGTATCGGACGCCAGCCGCCGCCGGCGCTGGTCACGCGCCGCGACGATGCGCTGAAGATGGTGCGATCGGCCATGTTGATGGCGTCATTGTTTCCCGAACTCAAAATTCAGGCCGAACGGTTGAGCAAGGAACTCGACGATCTCGTCCGGTTTGGCGAGGGGATCACGCTGCAACGCGATAAATTGAAGACGGAAAACGAAAAATTGATTCTGGACAGCGGCCGGATAAGTGCTTTGATCGCCAGGAAGAAGACACTGGCCGTTTCGCGGGCTGCAAACCTCGCCAAAATACGCAAAGCAGCGGCGCGCCATGCCAGCACGGTGAACCATCTGGATGAGTTGCTACAGCGTATGGACAAGGAAATCGCCGCTGCCGGGCTGGCCAAATATGAAGCGGAACTGGCTGCGGCGAAAAATCTCGAACGGGAACGAACGGTCATTGAGCTGAAGCCCAGCGATCGGACAAGGGTGGCCTTGCTGAGCCCGGCACGGCTTAAACCGGCGCTGCCGTTCCCCGAAACGCGGGGAAAACTGGCGCGCCCGGTGAGCGGACGCGAAATTCGCAGCTTTGGCGGCAAAAACAAATTTGGCGAGAGAGCAAGAGGTATGTTGATCGCCGCACGCCCCAATGCTCAGGTCACCTCTCCGGTTGACGGCTGGGTCGCCTATGCGGATGAATTCCGAACCTACGGGCAACTCTTGATCATCAATGCCGGGGGAGGGTATCATATCCTGCTGGCAGGCATGCGCCGAATCGACGTGGGCGAAGGTCAGTTCGTACTTGCGGGTGAACCGGTTGCTGTCATGGGCGGCAAGACGCGCGCGGGTAGCGGGCAGGCTGCCGGGCCGCGTCAGGCATTATATATAGAGTTTCGCAAAGATGGGCGATCGATAGATCCATCTCCATGGTGGGCCAAAAGTTCTGAAAGGGTACAAGGATGATGCGCAAACCGGAGTTCGCACTTTGGGCGTTTTTGATTCTGGCCGGGTTGGCCGCGGGTACGGCCGTTTTGAACATGTCACGGTCCCATTCAGCCAGCGCGGCCAATTCCGAGATTTACAAACAGCTTGATCTGTTCGGCGATGTGCTGGAAAGGGTGCGCGCCGATTATGTTGAAAAGCCGGATGATACCAAGCTGATAGAGTCGGCCATCAACGGTATGCTGAGCGCGCTTGATCCTCACTCCTCATTTATGAATGCAAAGAAGTACCGCGATATGCAGGTGCAGACGCGTGGCGAATTCGGCGGTCTGGGCATTGAAGTCACCATGGAGAAAGGCGTGGTGAAAGTCATCGCGCCGATCGACGACACGCCGGCGGCGCGGGCGGGCATGCAGAGTGGCGATCTCATCACCCATCTCGACGACGAGCAAATTCAGGGTCTCACCCTTCAGCAAGCAGTGGAGAAAATGCGCGGTCCGGTCAATACGCCGATCAATCTGACCGTGGTGCGCAAGGGCGAGGATAAACCTCTCCAGATCAAGATTATCCGCGCTATTATCCGCATTAATCCGATCAAGGCGCGGGCCGAGGACGACGTCGCCTATATCCGCATTACGACCTTCAACGAGCAGACCTATACGCAACTCAAGAAGGCGATCGCCAGGCTGAAAAAGGAGATTGGCCCCAAGCTGAAAGGCTATGTCATCGATTTGCGCAACAATCCGGGCGGTCTTCTCGATCAGGCCATTTCGGTGTCGGACGCTTTTCTTGAGAAGGGCGCGATTGTGCTGACGCGCGGCCGCAATCTTAAGGCAACCCAGCGCTCTAACGCGCGCGCGGGGGACCTTACCGATGGCAAGAAAATCGCCGTCCTTATCAATGGCGGCTCGGCGAGCGCCTCTGAAATCGTCGCCGGCGCGTTGCAGGATTTGCACCGCGGCACGATTATCGGTACACGGTCGTTCGGCAAGGGATCGGTGCAAACCATCATTCCGCTCGATGGCAATGGCGCAATTCGTCTGACGACCGCGCGCTACTACACCCCGTCGGGGCGCTCCATTCAGGCACAGGGCATCGAGCCTGACAGGGTTGTCGAGCAGGAGCTGCCCGAAGATTTGAAAAAGAAACTGAGCAAACCGCGCGGTGAAGCCGATCTGCGCGGCCATCTGAAGCGCAACGACGATAAGGAAGCCTCAGGCAGCTCCGCCTATGTTCCCAAAGACAAGGAAAAGGACACCCAGCTCAATTATGCGCTCAACTTCATTCGCGGGCTGATAGTGGAAAAAGAGAACAAAGAGGAAAAAGAGGAAAAATTGGATAAAGCGGAAAAAGTGGAGAAAGAGAACGGCGAAAAATCGTCAGCGAACTAGCTCAGCTCAGTCTGACTCTGGATAATGCAATTAATTCAAAGGGCTGCGCGTAAAGAAAAGATTTTTCTTGTTCAAAATACTACATATATTTCAATAGCCCGGCTTCAGTGTGCCTGTTGCATTTGGGGCATGGACGGCATCGCCGGGTTTGCGTTAGGCTGCGAGTAAGATTCGCATGGCTTGTTATGGACTTATTGCCATGCGGAGATTGCGGCGGAACCCCCTCCCACGATATGCGCGGCATACATTGGGAGCACTGAGGCACAATGAAGGCGCTTGCCATTACCACAACGGTGGCACTGGGGCTGATTGCCGCCGCCACTGGCTGGTTTATCATCCGATCAGATCCGATGGGCGGGGAACCTGTCGTGGTGGTCGAGATTGACCAGGAGAGCCGGCCGGCCGACGGCCCGGCCCGTGCGCTGGTTCCAGATGTCAAACAAATCGCACCGCTGGTAGCTCCGCCGCAAACCGCTCCCGCGCAGCAAACGCTGCCCGCGCAAGCCTTTGCCGGTACAATGGGCGCCGCGGTTTCCCAACCTGTAGCGGCTTCGGCGCGGAACAGTCGCGCATCCGATATCGCGCTGCCTCCCGTGCCGGTGCGTGCTGTGGTTGAGAAATCCCGCTACGGGCCGCTGCCCAGGATTGCCGAAGACGGACGCCGGCCGAGCCAGGTCTACGCCCGGCCGGTAACCGGTTCCATCAAACCGGGGCCAGGCCAACCGGCCCGTATCGCCATTCTTATTTCCGGCATGGGGCTGTCGGAAGTGGCCACGACCCAGGCGATAGATTCCCTTCCTGGTCCGGTGAGCCTTGCGTTCGGACCTTATGGCCGCAATCTGGACGGGTGGGTGCGCAAGGCGCGCGATATGGGGCATGAGGTGATGCTGCAAGTGCCTCTGGAGCCGTTCGATTATCCCGACAATGACCCAGGCCCGCATACCCTGCTGACCAGCCTGGCGCCGGAAGACAATATCAAGCGGCTGCATTGGATCATGTCGCGTTTTACCGGTTACACCGGCATCACCAACCATATGGGCGCCAAATTCACCGCCGCACAGGATGCCTTCCTGCCGATTCTGGAGGAATTCAAATCCCGCGGTCTCCTGTATCTCGACGATGGCACGGCTTCCGGCTCGACCGCGGGCCGGATCGCCCGTGATCTGGGTCTTGATTATTCGGCATCGCAGATTGTGATCGATGAGGAACCCAACGCCACGGAGATCGATCTGGCGCTCGTCAAGCTCGAAACACTTGCCCAGGAGAAGGGGATCGCCATCGGCATCGGCTCGAATTCACCGCTCACAATCGGGCGCATCGCGCAATGGCTGGCCGGCCTCAAATCAAAAGGCATCGAACTAGTCCCGGTCAGCGCGGCGGTGCGCTCCGGCCGGCAAAGCTAACAAACCGACTTCCATGCCACAGGATCTTTCCAAGCTGCCTTACCGGCCCTGCGTGGGCATTGTGCTGTTGAATGACCAGGGCCTCGTCTGGGTCGGCCGCCGCATTGCGAAATGGGAAGGCGATGGCGCGCAGAGTCTGTGGCAGATGCCGCAG
>JADFHH010000099.1 GCA_022567275.1 Pseudomonadota bacterium
CAGATCACCCGCGCGCGCGGCTTCTCAGGCGTCGATGGCAGGTTCCGCCTGCTGCCCGACGGCACCTCGGAACGCGGCCTGGCCATCCTCGAGGTTCAGAAGTTCAGCGCGCGCGTCATCCAGCCCGCCCCGATCGCCTTCGGCCGGGCGCAGTTCTAGGGTCCATACTCAATCAGGTCATGCCATTCTGTTCGGCGAGGAGGGCCCGAATACTGGTAAACAAGCGCAAGAACAGGCTGTTCGCCTTTTCGAGCATTGTTTGCCTGTAGGCGGGCCCTCCTCGCCGAACCCTTCGGGCGCCGTGGATTTGGCCCCTGAGTGCGTTAGAAAGGCTTGCAAACCGGTGAGGTTAGCTGCGCCTTCCTGCCTTCTCAGCGGCCAAATCCGCGGCGCAGAATGGTATGACCTGATTGAGTATGGACCCTGGCGCAATTTCAGGTGAACGGCTGCTTCAGCCGCCGAACATTTTCTTCAGATTGTCGAACCCGGCCTGGTAGATGCCTTCGATCGCCTTCATCGCATCCAGATCCGACGCTCCGGCAGGGTCGAAATCACTCGACCATTCGATGGTGCTGCTGTCGCCTTCACCTGACACCTTGATGGTCGAGGTATAATTGGCAACCGGCAGGGGTGAGTCGACAATCGAATAGGTATAGGTGCGCGCATCGTCATCGACCTTCTCAAGTTTTTCGACAATCTTGCCGCCACCAGCAAGTGACAAGGTCCGCGTCTGGCCTTCCTCCGTGAGCTCGCTCTTCTCGATTGCCGGGTGCCAGTCCGGCAACGCGTTGAACCCGCCGATCATTTTCCAGACCTGATCGGCTGAAACGTTCAACTTTGTCGACATGGATACCTTGGCCATAACGTGCCTCCCATTTTTTTGCGGTTTACAACCTGCCGGGCCACTCTACCCGATATCCGCGCAATTTCAGACAAGGATATTGAAAAATAACCTCACCCTAATCGTCAAGCGGCAGGGCTTCGCGCCGGATGAGCTTGAGGCGGGCGCGGCGCGCTTTTGCCTGCAACCGGCGCTCGATAGAGGCGCGGGTGGGCCTGGTCTCGATGCGCACCTTGGGAGGGATAGCGGCGCGGCGGATGAGCCGGGCGAGCCGGGCGCGCGCATCGGCGCGGTTGCGCGCTTGCGTGCGGAAGCGTTCGGCGCGAATGACGATGACGCCCTGCCTGGTCGTGCGCCGCCCGGCGAGACTTTCTAGCCTGAAACGCACCGCTTGCGGCAGGCTCGGCGAGCGCCGCGCGTCAAACCGCAACTCGACCGCGCTCGCCACCTTGTTGACATTTTGTCCGCCGGGGCCCGAGGCGCGCACGAAATGTTCTGCCAACTCTGAATCCGGGATCTGAATGCGGCGGGTAATGCGGAGCATGGAATCACGTTATATGTAAGGGCTGCATCTGTTCTAATCACCCAGTCGTTACTGGCAATTGAGCGGGTGACTGAAGGATACTCATACCACGCGACACAGGCGGGTGATTGCCCGCGACAGGATGATGGATGACTCACTTGCTTAAGAATACGGCGCTTGGCCTGCTGATGGCCACGGTGCTGACTTGTCTGACCGCCACCGGGTTGTCCGCCGGCCCCGAACAACGTCCCAGGACGGTGATCGAACTTTTCACCAGCCAGGGCTGTTCCTCCTGTCCGCCCGCCGACAAGCTTCTCGGGCAATTGGCCAACCGTGACGATGTCATCGCGCTGACCTTCCCGGTCGACTATTGGGATTATCTGGGCTGGAAGGATACCCTGGCCAGCCCGGCTTATTCGGCGCGTCAGCGCGCCTATGCCAGGGCGCGCGGCGACGGTCAGGTTTATACGCCGCAGGTCGTTATCGATGGCGCGTATCACGCCGTTGGCAGCCGCGCCTGGGAAATCGAGCGGACCATCGCCAAGTCAAGGAAAAATCTGAAAAACGCCCGTATTCCGCTTGCCGCGCGAACCGAGGGCAATACGCTGATCATTACCGCGGGCGCCGCACCTGCGGGCGCCCGCGTCAAACCGGCGACCATCTGGCTGGCGCTGGTGAAAAAATCGAAAACGGTAAAAATCTCGCGCGGTGAAAATGGCGGCCGGACCATCACCTATTATCAGGTGGTGCGCGACCTGACGCCGGTCGGGCAGTGGACGGGTGAGAAAGTGACAATCAAACTCCCAAAACTTCATTTGCAGAACAAGCAAACCGATGGCTGTACGATCTTCCTGCAACAGGACATGGCCGGGCCGATCCTGGCCGCCGTCGAGATACAAAACTGGTAGGCGGGTAGGCTCTACCAGCAAATCTATTTCAATCCGCCAAGCACGAATTTGTTCATACGCTGCGCGAATTTGGCCGGGTTACGCGGCGGTGCGCCTTCGAGAATACGCGCCTGATCGAGAAGAAGCCATGCGAGATCGTCGAAGTCGGCTGACGCTTTGCCCTTGCCGGCCTCGGCCAGGGCTTGCACCAGCGGGTGGGAGGGATTGATTTCAAGCACCGGGCGAACGCCGCCCTTGCCCGATTGCTGTTCGAGTATTTTGCCCAGGCCCCGGTCCGGTCCGCCGGCCGGCGCAACCAGACAGGCCGGGCTGCCGACCAGGCGCACGGACAGGCGCACATCGCTCAGCTCATCGGCGAACAGGGTTTTGAGCTTGCCGGCAAGAGCGGCGATCTCCAGCGCGATCTTTTCATCGGCGCCTTTTTCACCTTCCTTTGTCTCCAGCAGCGGGATTGCCGAAAGATCGGTCTCGCCCTGGGTGATGGACTGAAACGGCTTGCCGTCGAAGCCGAGCGCCGTGGTCACCCAGAAATTGTCGACCGCATCGGACAGCAGCAGCACTTCCACCCCGCGCGCGGCGAATCCTTCAAGCTGCGGGCTGCCGCGCAATTGCTCCAGCGACTCCCCCGCGAGATAGTAAATCGCCGTTTGGCCGGGCTTGAGACCGGCCACATAATCGCTCAGCGCGCGCCACGCATCGCCGTTCGATGTGCGGAAGCGCGCGATTTCGAACAGCGCGTCGCGGCGCTCCATATCCTCATACAGCCCTTCTTTCAGAACCGCGCCGAAATTGCTCCACAAATCCTCGAACTTGTCCTTGTCCTTTTCCGCCAGGGTTTTGAGTTCCGACAGCACGCGGTTGGTGACCGCCTTGCGTATCGCCGCGGCAACCGGATTGTTCTGCAACATCTCGCGCGAGATGTTTAACGGGATGTCTTCTGAATCGATAACGCCGCGCATAAAGCGCAGATAAGCGGGCAGAATATCGGCATCGCCGGTGATGAAGACGCGGCGCACATAGAGCCGCACCCGGCCCTTCCCTGAAGGGTCATGGAGGTCGAATGGCGCCACGGCGGGGACGAACAGCAGCACATGATATTCGTGCCGGCCTTCCGCCTTGTAGTGGATGGTCAGCGCCGGCGCATCGAACAGCCCGCCCGCATGGCGGTAGAATTCCTTGTACTGGTCTTCGGTAATGTCCTTTCTCGCCCGGGTCCACAGGGCGCTCGCGCTATTGAGCTGGCGGCGCTCTTCCTTGCCGTCTTTCAGGGAGAGGAAATCGATCCGGAAGGCGATGTGATCGGAATATCTGCGCACAATCCGCGCCAGCTCTTGCTCGTCCAGATAGTCGCGCGCATCGCTCTTGAGATGCAGCGTCACGACCGTCCCGCGCGGCACTGTATCGGCTTGCGCCCTGGAGGCCTTGTCCAGCTCAAACCCGGTTGCGCCGTCCGAGCGCCACATATGAACCGATTTGGAACCGGCCTTGCGGCTCAACACCTCGACACGGTCAGCCACCATAAAGCATGAATAAAAGCCGACGCCGAACTGACCGATGGCGGAGAGCGAGTCGCCGCCGCTCTTCTTTTCCGCCGCATCGAGAAACGCTTTTGTGCCGGAGCGCGCGATGGTTCCCAGATTATCAATCAACTCGGCCCGGCTCATGCCGATGCCATTGTCGGCGATGGACAGCGTCTTGGCCTCGGCATCAACGCTCAGGGTAATGGAGTACTCGGCATCGCCGGTGAGAAGTTCAGGCGAAGTGATGGCCTGATAGCGCAGCCTGTCGCACGCATCGGCGCCATTGGAAATCAGCTCGCGCAAAAAAATCTCCCGCTCCGAATAAACCGAGTGGACCATGATCTGAAGCAGCCGCGCCACTTCGGCCTGAAAGCCAAAGCGTGTGTCCCCGGCTCTGGCGCGCGATGCCTTGCCCGGCTTGTCCGCGGTTTTGTTCTTGGTCATCTCTCACTCCCCCTTTTCGCCGGCCGCGAATCAGCGCGTTGGCCTAACGGTTATCTGAAAGCAAAAAAAGCGGGCGGACAATGCCTGCCATATGAAACTTGTTTAATTGTTTGAATTTGTTGGCGACCCCGGCAGGATTCGAACCTGCGACCCCCAGATTAGGAATCTGATGCTCTATCCGACTGAGCTACGGGGCCTTGGCTCCCTGATAGCGCGCGGAAGATTATGGCTCAACCCCGCCGCTGCCGCCCATGCTGGAAAACCAGCGGCAAAGCCTATTCGGCAGGCTTCTTGGTGACCTTTTCCAGATAGCCGATGAGATTGAAGCGGTCCGCCTCTTTCTTCAGGCCGGGAAACATCATCTTGCCCTTCGGAACCATTTTCTTCGGCCTGGTCAGATATTCATCGAGCGTTTCGGCGTCCCAGACGAGGCCTTCCTCGCCCTTGGCTTTCATGGCGGAGGAATATCTGAAACCATCGACAGTGCCTGCCTTGCGCCCGAACAGGCCGACAAGATGCGGCCCGATCTTTTTCTTTTCCTTGTCCGCATTGTGGCATTGCCTGCATTTTCTTTTGAAAACCTTCTCGCCTTTTTTCAGGTCGGCTTCGGTAACTTGCGCCTTCTCCTTGTCGGCTTCAGCAGCCTGCGCCGCGAGCGGGACTGCGGCCAACATCAGCGCGATAACCGCGACGATCATTTTTCCCATTTGATACCTCTTTTCGGATTTACCGGTCAGGGCGGCATCGGCCATCCCGCCTTCAGATGGTGATAATTGCGTATCAATAGATAGACATAGTAAAAAAACAAGAGAGAAAACGCCGCACCTGCTCAAGATCGCCGGGCGTGTCGATATCTCGCAACATGGCTTCGTCATCGACGCGCAGGGCACGGGTTTCATCTCCATTGCCGCCGATAAGTTTCCTGGCGCCCGCATCGCCGGTGAGGGTTTGCAATTGCGCGAAAAAACGCGCCGGCCAGATCACCGGATTGCCCTGGGCCTGGCGCGCGCCCGCCGGATAGACAATTTTCCTTGCTCCCGCCTGCGCGAAGGCCGCCAGCAACCGGTCCACGAGCGCCGTCGTGAGGCCGGGCATATCGGCGAGCGCAATCATCGCACCGCCCGCGCCTTCGGGCAGTGCTGCAACCCCGCAGCGGATGGATGAGGAGAGTCCCGCCGTGTAATCCGGGTTGGCGGCAAATTGCACATCGAGCCCGGATAGCGCCTCAGCTATGCGCTTGGCTTCAAAGCCCGTCACCACGATGACGCCGGCCGCACGGCTTGCCAGCAACCGCTGCGCCACCCGGCGCACGAGCGGCTTTCCTTCAATTTCGATGAGCAGCTTGTTGTCCTTGCCAAAGCGGCGCGACGCGCCCGCCGCCAGCAGCACGGCGTAGACTGTTGAAATCATTATCTAATCTCCGTTGCGCGCCCGCATAACCTTAACCACTTCGGCGATAATGGAGAGCGCGATTTCGCCCGGGCTGACCGAACCGATATCGAGACCAACGGGCGCATGGATGACGCTTGTCTCCTCCTCGCTGACGCCAAGCGCGTGCAACCGCGCCACGCGTTTGGCGTGGGACCGCCGGCTCCCCAGCGCGCCGATGTAGAAGCAATCGCTGCGCAGCGCGGCGCGAAGCGCCTCATCGTCGATATCCGGCACATGGGCGAGACAGACAAGGGCGCTGCGCGCGTCGAGCTTCAGCTCGCCAAGCGCCTCTTCAGGCCATTTTGTAATGATGTCGCTCTCAGTAAAGCGCTGCTGCGTCGCGAACGCCGTGCGCGGGTCAATGACGATGGGCTCAACGCCAACCTCGCGGGCCAGCCGCACCAGCGTTTGGGCGATATGCGTGGCGCCAACGATCATCAGCCGGGGCGCGGGCAGGACGGCATGGAGAAACACCTCGCCATCTTCACGCGCTACGGTCTTGCTGCGCCCGGTGCGGAAGCAATCCGCGATTTCTTCCGCCAGCGGGTGGTTGTTGCCGGGCGTTTCCTCGCCGATAATCTCTTCATCGCCGCCGGCAAGGGGCGTCACCAGCACAATTGCACGGCGCTGAGCGCGCGCATCCAGCAATTTCTTCAAAGTGTCCTTGCGCATGGGCGCGGCTATCCCAGTTTTTCGACAAACACGCGGATGCGCCCGCCGCAG